>NZ_JBOEFX010000129.1:5467-5795 GCF_050633125.1 Lewinella sp. | reverse complement strand
CTAACCTTTTTATTGCCATTGTCCATTTGTTTCCTTTTTCAAATTCATAATAAGGCCAAGCTGTTGCTCCAAAACTGCGAAAAAAGGACTCTACCCCAGGGAGGTGACTCCCTTCAAAGTCGAAATATTCTAAGCCTGCTTCTCTGGCCCAGCGGATCGCATGCCAAAGCAGCAAGGGGGCTGCACCAGATTGTCTCAATGCGGGGTCACTACCTAACAATAAATTGTAGGCAGTGGCCTGATCCCATATAAGCCAAATACCTGCATGAACTCGCCCTTCTTTGTCTTTGGCCAACCAAATTTTCCGTTCTCTTTTCTGCCTAGCAGC
>NZ_JBOEFX010000129.1:5189-5373 GCF_050633125.1 Lewinella sp. | reverse complement strand
TCGTGATCTGCTCTTTTACACCACGGTGAATAAAAGACATCTTTGTCAATTCATGAACGGTAAGCCAATCCTCGCTATCAATAACGGTGAGCGACTTTTCTGCTTTTCGAATCTTGTTACGAAGGCTAGGCTTGAAATTATTCCATATTTCTTTACGCCCTTTTGACAAGGGTAACACATAGGA
>NZ_JBOEFX010000129.1:558-5180 GCF_050633125.1 Lewinella sp. | reverse complement strand
TAGCGTACCCTTTGTTCCCAACCTAGAACTTGCCAAGGCCGACCATAAGAAAGGTGATAGGGCCAGCAAATTCGTGCATAAGCAAATGTGGGGAGTTGCAGGGCTAGCTCCGTAAGCACTCGCCAAGAAAAGTCCTGTAATTGCTTCGGTGTTTTTAATTCTCTGGGCGGAAATAAAAAAGGCCCAAGGCGCGGGCATAATGGCGGGGGCGTAATTGTTTTTAGTCCAAATCTTGTCTTTTCCTGAAAAGGGAGGATTCCTAGTAGTAGTTGCTCTTTATCCTCTACCTTTACATAATTCCACGCCGATTCACCAGCAATAGCGTCTAAATACCATTGTTGATAAGGAAATTGTGAAGGCCAAGGATCCCCCCTTCTTTGCATTCTAAAGATTTACTGTAAACCAATACTTGAATTTCCAAAGATAAACATCTCATGGCATCAAAATCATGTTTAAAAGCTTATAGTTATATTGGGATACTTACATTGATAGGCCTACTACTCAGACTCTATGGGGTAAAAGACGAGAGTATCTGGTTAGACGAGTCAGTATCGGCTAAGATTAGTATGCTTCCATTGCATGAATTACTTGACTATGCAATAAGTAAAGATGTCCATCCTCCTCTTTACTACATTATTCTACATTATTGGACTCTATTTTTTGGTAATTCAGAGCTAGCATTACGCTTACCATCTGTATTATTTTCCACCGNNAAGTATTCCTCTCTTTTATTTCTTTTCTAAAAATATTTTTAACCAACGAATCGCAGGTATAGCAACCACCCTTCTAGTATGTTCTCCTCTTTCTATTTATTACGCCCAAGAAGCTCGTACTTATAGCTTTTTTATTTTTTGCACTTTAGGGTCATTGTATTTTTTGCACCTGATTCTCCTGGAAAAAAAATACGTTCTAGGCACGCTCACTGCTTATATATTATTCACTTGTGCTTTTTTGTACCAGCACGTTTATGGCATCTTATTTTTTGCAGCTCAAATAACATTTATTGGTATAGGGGTTTTCTTTTTCAACCTCAGTCTAAAAAGGAAGCAATTAAGATTTCTGATCATATCTTTCTTATTGATTTTACTCATCTATAGTCCATGGATAAGTATTTTAGTCACTCAAGTCAACAGGGTCAATTCTGGTTATTGGATAACAGAGCCTGGACTTAGAAACTTGATATCATCCATCTTTCAATTATCTATTTCAAAAGAATCTGCTTTATTGCTTTTGCTAGCTTGGCTATTCCATAACTTCATTTTGAAGAGAAAATCATGGCAAACGCTAAAATACCATGGGCATCTATGGTCTCTACAAATTCTACTTATTTCTCTCTGGTTTATTGTACCTATCAGTCTTTCATTTCTCATATCAAAAATAACAGCACCAATATTTTTACTACGCCCTCTTCTGCCCATTTCATTAGCAGCATACCTATTAATTGCATTAACAATTGATTCAATTGACAATAAATACGGAGTGAAAAGGATTACTTTTTCAGTGATCTTGCTATTATCGCTGTATAAGGTAATCGTAGAATACAAGACAGCTACGAAGGAAAATTGGCGTGGAGCGGCCTCATGGATAAAGGAACAACATCTAGATAAAAGCATTCTGGTCCACGCCAATTTTTGCAAAACCCCATTAGAATATTATCTAAATGAGCAACCCTCAACAATCGGCTTACCAATCGACAATTCACCAAGTTTATTATTTGAAAGAGCTGTAATTATCAGCGATCTTGAAAGCCTTTCCCCAGTATTTGAAAAAAAACTATTCTTCATAATTTCTCATCAAAAACAAACAACTCCTTGGCTTCTTGAACAGTTTTCTAGCTACTCCTATTTATGTACTGACTCTATATCATTTGATGGAATAACGATTTTCGAACTTAACAGAACTAATTAATTTTATTAAATACGAATGAGACTTCTATTCTCCATCATCATCCCCACTTACAATCGAGCGAAGCTATTGCCTAATGCTATTGAAAGCGTGCTGGCACAATCGTATGACCATTGGGAGCTTATCATTGTCGATGATGGCTCTACCGATAAGACTTCAGAGGTTGTAGAACCTTACTTAAGTGATCACCGGATAAAATATTATTGGCAAAAAAACAAGGAATTAAATGGTGCACGAAACAGTGGAATTGAACTAGTCAGCGGCGACTATATTGCTTTTTTAGATGATGATGATGCTTATCTAGCAAATCACCTAATGATATTAGCACATTCTATCAGTGAATACAAAGGGCCAACTGCAATATTTAAAACTGATATGCTTACACGGTATAGAACTAAACAAACGAAAGGGGATTTAATTCGCACCGATACAAAAATCCAATCATTTTGGTTTTCCCCTACCAATTTGTTGTCGTTTGCCTTTCCTCGCCTGCTTTTCCAGGATTTGGTCTTTGATGAACAATTTTTACTAGCAGAAGATTTTCACTTTTTAATTACAGNNTCTAATTAAGTACCCAGTAGTGCAAACAAATGAAGCGACCGTCCTATATACACTACAGCCCGAAAGTAGAAGCCTCAAGTATTTTTCAGAAGAGCATACCACTAACAAAATAGCAGCGATCTCTTCTATTTGGGAAAAACACCAACCATATCTCAGTCAACATCTCCCTAAGTATGCTTTTTCTTGGAAAATCAATAGAGAGTACCTCCATTTTGCCAGGTTAGCTTTTAGGGCTGGTCAAAAAAGCCTCGGCTGGAAATATTTTAATGAGGCTTTAAAGGCCCCTAGCCGAAAACTCTTGAAGACCTATTTAAGAACATTCATTCTGGGTTCTGTAGGAATCTGAATCCAATTTTATTCAAATAAAATTTCATCGCTCGCCATAAAGAATCAGGAACAAATCGCTTCAAATTATTCTTTAGGGTCGCAAATCGCTTTAATCCTAGCATATTTACAAACAAAGCATCCCAATATGGAATGTTTAATGATTTATTGGCTTCAATTCGAAATTTGATTGGCAAATATTGATCAAAAAGTAATTGAGCTTTAACGGGGTCATAGCAAGCGAGCATACGAACATGATGATACAGACAGAGATAAAAATATTGCTGGTTTTGTTTCCAATATTCAATTTTATTCTTTTTAAGGTATTGAATCAGCCTGATACTAATTAATGAATGAGAATAGAGTGCTCTTTCTTTATTCTGAGTAGTTATTCTTTCAAATGCATCATTATGATAGACCGAAGCGGGAGTTTTATCTAAAACTACATTCACTTTTTTTTGCAAAAGACGCAATAGTAAATCAGTGTCTTGACCATTTGTTACCGATTCATCCCACCCATTTACCATTTCAATTGCAGCCCTATGGTATAAATTTGCTGAAGTTTGACCACAATGGGATACATGTCCTAAGCCTTTCCATACATCATCCCATAATGTTAAAGCAATAAACCTAACCCCCATATGGGTTTCAAGCGGCGTTCCTAGCACAATTCCTCCAGGCTCTATCAACTTCAATTGCCTCAATAATTTGCCTGGTAGCAATTCATCATCAGCATCCAAAAACTGTATATACTTCCCCTCTCCCATTCTCCAACCACAATTCCTGGCAACCGAGGCTCCACTTTTTTTCTCTTTTACAACCTTTAATTTTGAAGGGTGTTTTTCAGCTAAGGTTTGTAAAACAGCGTAGGTATTATCCGTAGAATTATTTTCTACCGCAATAATCTCAATCTCCACACCTTCTTGCCGGAGACAAGAGATAATGGCTCGTTCTACAAAAGCAGCAGCATTATGACAAGGGATGACAATGGTAATCAGCATAATTACAAATTTAAACAACTCTTATCATCTGAATAATCCTATTTTTGATCTCGTGCAGCAACCTCCCTTAAATATTCTCATGCTTTGCTCCTGGTACCCCAACCGGGTACAACCTACCAATGGTAATTTTGTCGAAAAACACGTTCGGCTTGTTGCAACTTCTCATCACGTAACCGTACTACAAGTAGAACATGACCCTGCCTTTAAAAATGGTCAAACACAATGGGTAAACTCCGAAGAGAATGGCTACCAGATGCTTACCGTTTACTTTGGTTGGAGGTTCGGAAAATTGATCAAATTACTGTTTCGGCTATTGCTTTTTTGGAAAGCTTTTTTACGCCTTCGCCAGCAAGGTAAAACATTCGATTTAGTGCATGTGCATGTGGCCATGCCAGGTGTTTTATTGGGATATTTATGGAAAAAGTGCTACCAGCTACCTTTCCTACTCAGTTGTCACGCCTCCGGTTTTTTGAGTGCCAACCCTACTCCTTATCCTTGCTTTAAGCAAAAAACACTGGTTTGGGCAGCCAATGCAGCGGAGAGGGTCTGCCCCGTTTCCCGTGCGCTACAGTTAGCTTTACAAGAACGCGGATTGACTGCTCCGGTTACGGTCATCCCCAATGTAGTTAACACACAATTATTTCAGTCGCCAGCAAAGCGCCAAGACTATTCGACTATTCGGCTATTACATATCTCGAATTTTGATCCTGCGGCAAAAAATGTAGAAGGTATTCTACGGGTAGCAAACACTCTTGCAAAAGAGGGTTTCCCTTTTCACCTTACTATTGCTGGTGATGGTGATCAATTAAGTGTCCAGAAATATGCGGAAGC
>NZ_JBOEFX010000129.1:340-550 GCF_050633125.1 Lewinella sp. | reverse complement strand
ATTCAGCTTTCAAGACAACACTATTCCCTAATGGGCACACTTAGAGAAGAAGAAGTGGCTCAACAGATGCAATCACACCATGTTTTTATCCTGTTTAGCAACTACGAAACCCAGGGGGTCACGCTACTAGAAGCTTTATGCTGTGGGATGCAGGTCATTGGAACAAAAGTTGGCGGCATTCCGGAAATTATAGAAACGGCCCAGGCCGGC
>NZ_JBOEFX010000129.1:0-181 GCF_050633125.1 Lewinella sp. | reverse complement strand
TTTGCATTAAGCAGCGCTATAAAATCGCTACATCCTAGTGTAGACAATCGCCAAACGGCTCGACTTGCCCAAGCTCATTATGGACAAATAGCGGTGCTTAGGCAGTTGCAAAAAGTATATGCAAGTATCCAACGTAAGCTATCTTGAACTCATTAAGCCCACCAAACGGCCAGCATAGACG
>NZ_JBOEFX010000128.1:1930-3914 GCF_050633125.1 Lewinella sp. | reverse complement strand
CCCAACTTTCGCTGAATGTGAATCCGGCTGATAGCCCTATAGAACGCTTGAGGATTAACAATCAAGCAATCAAAGATTTTATGATTTTGGGAGATGAGATAGTCCCCGTTGTAGATGTCACTTTTGATGGACAACAGATATTGGATGGCGATTTAGTATCTGCAAGCCCGTTCATTCAAATGAGTATTACGGATGAAAATCAATATTTGTTACTAGCAGATACGAGTCTATTTGTAGTGGTAGTCCGTGATCCATTAGGAAATGAAAAAACCTTGTCTTTGTCATCTCCTGAGGTGCAATTTTTTCCTGCGACAAATCCAACAGACAATGTAGCTCGCCTGGAATGGGAGCCTAGCTTTGTGGAAGACGGGGAGTATACATTAATGCTTCGAGGAAAGGATGAAAGTGGAAACCAAGCTCGTTTGTGGTACGAAACGCATTTTGAGATCATTACTAAGCAGATGCTTTCAAATGTATTGCCTTACCCCAATCCTTTTTCTACTTCTACCCGTTTTGTATATACACTTACGGGAGAGGAGGCTCCAGATCAATACAAGATCCAAATTATGACGATCAGTGGCCGTATTGTTCGCGAAATCAACCAGCAGGAGCTAGGTGCATTGCAGGTAGGAACACACTTGACAGATTTCGTTTGGGATGGCACAGATACCTACGGTGATCAATTAGCAACAGGCACTTATCTGTATAGGGTTATTGCCCTAGATGACCAAGGGCAACAATTAGACCGTTACGATAACGGGACAGATTCCTATTTCCTCAACCAGATTGGTAAAATAGTAATCCTCCGTTAATGAATTCAAAAGATTTACCGGAGGTGTTTGTCAGTGCTAAAACAGATTCGGTCAACTATTGGCGGGAGGTCTGGCGCTACCGGGAATTACTTTACATCCTGAGTTGGCGTGACCTGAAAGTACGTTATAAGCAAACCTTAATTGGCGCAGCTTGGGCCATAATCCGACCGCTGCTTACCATGCTTATCTTCACTTTTGTCTTTGGTAGGGTAGCAGGGTTAGCTGACGATACACAGGAGCCTTATCCTTTATTGGTATTAGCAGGTGTGTTGGCTTGGCAACTATTTTCGAGCGGAATCAGCGAGAGTGCAGCTTCTTTATTGGGGAATGAGCGACTCATTACAAAGGTCTATTTTCCTAAAATTCTGGTACCGATGAGTACGCTGGCTACCTGCCTGATCGACTTTTTAGTGGCACTGAGTTTACTTCTATGTTTGCTGATTTATTATGGAACCTTGCCCTCTGTCTATATACTTTTTTTGCCATTTTGGCTACTGTTGACCCTCGCATTATCCTTGAGTATTGGCTTGGGTTTATCGGCCCTCAATATCCGCTTTCGTGACTTTCGCTATGCCTTGCCTTTTGTCTTGCAGGTGGGGTTATTCCTTTCTCCTGTTGGGTTTTCTAGTCGTGCCGTTCCGGAGCAATACTTGTGGATATATGATTTGAACCCTGCTGTGGGGATTATCGAAAGTTTCCGTTGGTGCGTTTCAGGGATCAGTTTTGGAGCTTTTCCCTCTTACTCATTAGGAGTTACTCTCGTGTGGGTTGTACTAAGCTTTTGGGTAGGCTTCCGTTATTTTCAAAAAACAGAGCGTACTTTCGCTGATATCATTTGATGTTCTATGCCCAAAGCCATCGAAATAAATAACCTTGGTAAGCAGTACCGACGAAGAGAGTTGGGCGGTAGCCGCTACCGTACCTTAAGAGATGCCCTTTGGACAAAAGGGAGACGAGAGGCCGCAAAAGCGTCAGATTGTTTCTGGGCACTCAGAAATGTCGATTTAACCATAGAGCAAGGTTCAGTAGTAGGGGTAATCGGCCCTAATGGTGCGGGGAAAAGCACCTTGCTAAAACTACTGAGTAGGATAACATCTCCTACGGAAGGTTCTTTCACCCTACGCGGGCGTGTTGCCTCCTTGTTGGAAGTAGGAACAGGTTTTCATCCAGAG
>NZ_JBOEFX010000128.1:0-1887 GCF_050633125.1 Lewinella sp. | reverse complement strand
GATTTGATGAAATAGTTGCTTTTTCAGGGGTAGAGAATTTCCTTGACCTTCCGGTTAAACGCTACAGTTCGGGGATGTATGTTCGGCTCGGCTTCGCCATCGCTGCTCATTTAGAAGCGGAAGTATTACTGGTAGATGAAGTCTTGGCCGTCGGTGATGCAGAATTCCAGAAAAAATGCCTGGGAAAAATAGGAGATGTTGCCCAAAGTGGGCGGACAGTGTTTTTTGTTAGCCATAATTTAAACTCAATACAGCAATTATGTACAGAAGCATTAATTATAAAAGAAGGTAAGTTGGATGCCGTTAAAGCTGTACGGGAAGGGGTGGCGAAATATTTGAATTCGATTGAAGAAAAAAATCAAGAAACGAAAGTATATTTTAATATTAGCGAATTTAGAACTACTGTTGTTTTGAATGGGTCAAATCCAGTTAGCGTCAACTTAGTAATAGGTTTACAAAACCTTTGTTTAAATGGAGATATTTTTTTAGGTTTTGTATTTAGAACATTACAAGGAGAAAGTGTGTTTGGTGTGAACAATGAGCATTATTATCAGAGTCTGCATAATACAGTTAGAACATCATGTGTTATTGCGGTTGAAATTCCAGAGTTACCTCTGGTCTCAGGTAGGTATATATTGGATATATATTTTAATGATAAAAAAAATGATCTAAAAGAAATCTGGTATAATGCAGGGTATATTGATGTCCCAACTATTGACGGTGTTAATTTTTCTTTAATTAATGAAAAAATTAATCAAATAGTAATTCCTAACTTAAATTGGTCTTTTTTACAATGAAAAAGGAGAAGGAAGGTGTTGTTTATTATAATAATTTCTTTAATAAAAGTGATTACAGTCTAGGTTCATTGAATGTAGAGGAGAAAAGGAGGTGGGACTTGTTAGAGAATACACTGAGCAATGGATTATTTTTCTCAAAAGATGAAAGAAAACAAATTTCGATTTTGGATTTTGGATGTGGTGACGGAAGGTTTTATCCACTTTTTTCAAAGTTTGGTAATGTTGATGGTGTTNNTTAATAAAAAGTATGATATAATAATATCTACAGAATTGATAGAGCACATTCCTGATTTTGAGAAGGATTTCGTATTCAAAAACATGCAAGATTTATTGTTAGAAGGAGGGAAATTAATACTAACTACTCCGAATGGTATTATTAAAAGGCATCACTTTAGCGGCGGAAGGGTGAGTTGGAAACAACCAGTAGAAGACTGGATGAAAAAAAAAGAACTTAAGTCTAAATTAGAAAATCAAGGGTTGAAGGTGATTTGTCATGTCACTTTCTATAATACATGGATGATGGAAAGATATCCTAAAACTTGGTTGTACTTATTTTTTAATAATTATACTGTTTCTCTATTTAAAATAACAAGATTAGATGCTTTAATTGAGTTTCTTATTAAGAAATTTAGGTTAGGAATCTATCAGTTAATAATTGCACAGAAAAATAGAGATGAATAACAACACTTCTAGTGTTTTGCTAACTATTCTTATTTGTACAGCTAATAGAGAGAGTATTGTTGTTGATACAATCAAGTCTATAAGGTCATTGTGTTTTGATATTCCAATTGTTGTTGTGGACAATAACTTGAACGGTTTGTCTCAAATACTTAAAGAAAAGATGTCTTGCTTTCCAAATTTGGTAGTTGTTACTGAGCCGAATCCTGGCTTGAGTATAGCACGAAATACAGGTGTGATAAATATAAATTCCGAATGGATACTATTTGTCGATGATGATATAAAATTAGCCTCTAATTTTTTTGAGAAACTGGAACAAATACTAGATGAAGAGAGATACGATTGCTTCGGAGGAATGTATTACCCCTGGTACCCTCAAGGCAAGCCTGCTTGGCTACCTGCTGGTTTTGGT
>NZ_JBOEFX010000127.1:0-11080 GCF_050633125.1 Lewinella sp. | reverse complement strand
AATAGCCCCAACCTCACGTTAATTGACGGTAAACTAAGGTACTTTAATACTCCATTAAGATAGTATTCTTTGTAATACTGCTCTTCTGGTGTATACTTAGCATTGACTACTAATTCTCCACTTGGAGAAAATGATTTAGATATTCCTTTTTCAGACTTAGATTCTAATTTTCCATTAGGGAAGAGTGAAAACCCTGTTTTTAATACGATCCCTGGTTTATTGAAGAATGAATAATCATATTTAAATTCACTTCTTACAGTTCCATCCTCATACCAAGTGTATGTTTCTAAGTTAGAGCCATTCTCTAAGTACTCCTCAGATTCTTTTCTCCCATTATGAAAATATCTTATTACATGGGTCGCTTGACCTAATCTATATTCGATTTCTTCATATCCATATTTGAAAACTCCGCTAAATGGTTCTCCTTGATAGTAAACATTTAACTGAGAATCATATTCATTCCTAAACTCTAATTCCTTGGGATTTACAATTATTTTCATCTCATTATAATTGTCGAGAACTCAGGCTTGTGCGCAGGCCGAAGTACGAGGCTTGTCGCACAAGCTAAGTTAGCGGCAGTATTAATTTATCTTTTTTCCTTTATAATAGAATTCTCTTTAAACAGAATAAATTCCAAACGATCAAAATCCCCATTTCTAAATTGCTCATCAGTTATATCAATCAAATCAATTTGATCGAAAAAGTATGGGTTTAAAGCACTCACATCTTTGCTTTTCAGATAACTTCGTAGGTCTTGAGCTCCTGCAAAATGTCTGTCAAACGCTATTTGGGCACCCCATGTGTATCTATAGACATCAATTCTCAGTCTAAGATCTAAATCACTATGTAATTCTTCATATAAATAGTTCATTTTGGCCAAATTAACACTATCCCTATAGACGTCATTTAGCCGTTTTCTACGCTTAGAAAAATCAAACTTCACTATAACTTTTTCTACAATAGTTTCGATACTGTCTTGCGTCCGATTCTCCACATCTGCTTGTTCTTGACTAAAGGCAGATAATCCAATGAACAGTAGGCCGATAAAAATAAGAATAGGTCTCTTTCGAGTTGTATTTATTTCATGAAACATGATCCGTTCTTTTGCGTTAATTCCATACAATTTACATCATTTTCATCGACAAATAGAACCGAACTCTTGATATTAGAATCTCTTCTCTTGTCTTTATGATTTGACGTATTTATTCAATTTGATGAGTTCTGACCATACTAAATTTCCTCATAGTTCTAAAATAGTATTTATCTGATTGCCGCTAACGTTTTTCGGGACATGCGAAGTTCGGAAATTTCCGGCGCAGCCGAGAAAATTTTTGAATTTCCGTATGTCCCGTGTTGTACGAGGTTCGGAGCGCAGCGGAGAAGCTTGTGCAGCACGGGCTTGCCCGAAAAACATTGTTCAAGATGCGGAGCGCAGCGGAGTATCTTGAACAACTTACTTATATGCGAACAAAATACCCCTTTTGACGTATTTTTACGAAAAAAGATCATCAAAAGGACTGCGAATGCTTTGCAGCGTGCGTTGGCTTACGTGGGTATACCTTAGCGTGGTTTTAATATCGCTATGACCCAAAAGTTCCTGAATAAGGCGAACATCCGTACCCGATTCTAGCAAATGAGTAGCATAACTGTGCCGCAAAGAATGAAAAGTAACAGCCTTCCGGACACCAGCTTTCTCCTTGGCCCTTCGGAAGATCGTCTGTAAACTGCGGACAGAATAAGGCTCTCCCGGTGCCTGTCCGGCAAATAGCCACGCTGTTGGTTGATAATCAATAACATAAGATTGTAACAAGCTAACCATCGCAGGGCTTAAAGGCACTATTCGATCTTTACTTCCCTTCGAGTTTACAACATGAATCGTCAATCGTTCCAAATCAATGTCGCGGGTTTGTAATTGACAGACTTCACTCACCCGAAGGCCTGCACTGTAAGCGATGTAGACCATCGTTTGATGCTTTTTGTTCTCGATCGTAGCAAATAGTCGCCTTAATTCTCCTGCTGATAGTACACTCGGTAAGCGGCTATTTTTTCGCGGTCGCTTGAGTTCGTATACCGTTCTTGGTTGGTTGAGTACCTTCTCATAATAGAATTTAATGGCATTGATGTGCTGATTGAGCGTAGACAAAGCGATATTGCTTTTTGCTAACTCATTACAGTAATCCTGAATCTCTTCCCGCTTTCGGCCTGCTAAACCTTCTTCTCCAAAATGCTCCAGGTACCTCCTGAAACAAGCCGTATAGGTTTTGATGGTGCTCCAGCTATAGCGTATACCAATGAGCAAATCTGTGTAGGCCCGAACGATGCTTTCCTGGTTCGTTTCCAGCTCTTTCAACAGATGTTTTTGCCTAGTAGACCAATCACGCCTATCCAACCCAATGGCGATTTTAACGCCCTGATAATATAAAGCAACACCAAGGTCAGAGAAATGTCCCGCTAATTCCTTGACCAACTGGATATTATTAGGGATAAGCCAGCCCCCTTCTGCTTTTGAATACCTTCGGCCAGCGATCCGCTTCACCGCCGCAATCGTATCTACCCGGTACGGAAAATTGACTTTGAGCCAATCTTCCAGTGTTGGCTGGGCAACAACTCGCGCGCACAGCCCTTGTGGCCCTGATGAAGCATTGGCCAACGAGTTATTTTCAGGTGTTGTGAGTATTCCCTTCAACTTTTCGTAATCCGATTGCTCCCAATACTCGTAGCGTTGCTGCAATGCCAGCAGGTTGCCCTCACTGGCTTTCATTATCCAGCAACCTTCGGCTTTGTGCCAGTAAGCAGACTCCAAGGTGCGTAAAAAAACAACTTCTTCTCGTTGATAAGCCAGCTTTATGGCTAGATATAATGCCCATCGTTTTTCACCACGATGAGTAATGGGTTCAATTTCTATGTTAGAGAGCGACGTTTGCTTTAGAACTGATAAACTTTTTGTTTTATTCACACAACAAGAAAACAAACTGGTGACTTAATCACAAAATTGCAAATAGAGAAGCTTTTTTATTCGACTACCAGGTCTCCATTCGAAAAACTGAAGTGGCCCACTCAATCAGCGAACCGAACAGGTGAGCGCGGCAAGCGGAGCGCGCAGGGCCTAGGGATGGTAGTGGTATGCGCACAGCGCAGCGAGCACATAATAACGTACAGCCCGCCGCCAACGACCTCCGGGAGAGCAGCGGAGGCTCCAAACGGTTGAAAGGGTTGAAAAAGGGTAAGGGTGTAAAGGTTGGTTGATGGTTAGATGGTGTTTAGGAAATCTTACATCTGAAATTCTTTAATAATTGTTGGTTGACCTTAGTAGCAGCAATTACGCTTGGTTTAGGCCATCTTTCCGGGTTGAATAAATAAATTCAATTACACAGAAAAATATCTAATCAGCCGGTCAGTGCTGCACCTTCACTGCACCAGCCCCGCTACCCCCTGCAAAGTCTCCGCCACTTGAATAGAATGTGTTATTTTGCCTCAGTATAGTCCTCCATCCCAGGATTACAATTCAAAAATCAGCTTAACTCATTCTGTTCACTATGTTGAAATACCTACTTTCTATCCTGATACTCGCGCTGAGTATTAGTGGTTTTAGCCAAACCGATACGACTGCCGTTCAGCAGGATTCTGTCAAAAAAGAAGACAGCAAAGAACCGCTACCGCTGGAGGCTACCCGCAGCATCCGCATCAATACCGACAATGGCACCTGGCTTTCGCTCGACGTCAGCCCCGACGGGAAGACCATTGCTTTTGATATGCTGGGCGACCTGTATACGCTACCCATTACTGGCGGAAAAGCTACCCGTATCACGGAAGGCCTGGCCTTTGATTCGCACCCGAAGTTTTCGCCTGATGGCAAATCACTCCTTTTTCTTTCTGATCGCAGCGGCGGCAACAACGCCTGGATCATGGATCTTGAAAAAGGAGACAGCACCCAGGTTACGAAAGGCAACAATAACAATATGCAATCGGCCGAATGGACACCCGACGGGCAGTACATCGTCGTCAGTAAAGGTACCCGTAACCTCAAGCTACACCTCTATCACCGCGACGGCGGATCGGGCGCTCAGTTGATCAAAAAACCGGAAACCTTGAAAACGGTAGAGCCAGCCTTCGGTGCCGACGAGCGTTACATCTGGTTTTCTCAACGCAGGGGAGCCTGGCAGTACAATGCGCAGTTTCCACAATATCAACTGGCCACTTACGATCGCGAAACCGGAAAAACGGCCACCCAAACTGCTCGCTATGGATCGGCCTTCACGCCTACCCTTTCGCCTGATGGCAAATGGTTGGTGTACGGTAGCCGCTGGAACGACGAAACCGGCCTGATGGCGCGCAACCTTGAAAACGGTGATGAAAAGTGGTTGGCTTATCCTGTACAACGAGATGAACAGGAATCTATCGCGCCGCTGGGCGTACTTCCGGCCATGTCTTTCACGCCTGACAGCAAGCATTTGATCGCTTCTTACGGCGGAAAAATCTACCGCCTGCCTATGGATGGTGGCGATGCGGTGAACATCCCTTTCCAGGTGGATGAGGAACTGGCAGTAGGGCCGCGCCTGAAGTTCAACTACCCGATCAGTGATGATCCGATGATGACGGTGACCCAAATCCGCGACTCCAAGGTTTCTCCTGATGGCAAGCAGGTGGCCTTCACGGCACTCAACCGTCTTTACGTCATGAATCTTCCTGATGGTAGCCCACGCCGTGTGACTAACTTCGACTATACGGAAGCCATGCCTACCTGGAGCCCCGATGGCAAACAGATCGCATTTGTGACCTGGAATGATACAGATGGAGGTCATATTTACAAGGTAAACGCAGCAAGCGGCAGCACCCCTACCCGACTGACCCAAATGGCCGGTGTCTACTCTGAACCCGCTTGGAGTCTGACCAAAGACCGCATTGTCTTTATGAAAGGTAGCAAGCAAACCTACAAAGACGGTGACAGTCCTTTCACCTTCGGTACGCAGGATGAACTCCGTTGGATTGCTGCTAGTGGCGGCGAAAGTCACTTGATTGAAAAAAGCAAAAACCGGGCTACTCCTCATTTTGTCCAGGGCAAAGACCGTATCTACCTGTATGGTCGTGAAGGGCTTCAGTCTATCCGTTGGGATGGTACTGATGAGAAGACCATCGTTAAGGTTACGGGAATCACTACCTATGGTTCTATCCATGATATCCTCGATCACCATCACAGGCTTCCGGAAACGGTAACAGAGCCGCAAAAGAAACCTTCTAATGCCTCGGTAATAATGATGGCACCGCAAGGTGATCAGGCCATGGCCAAAATCAACAATGAGATTTACACCGTCACGATTCCTTACCTCGGTGGGGAAACCATTACCATCAATGTAGCTGACGCTAGCAAGGCCGCTTTCCCAGCGCGGAAACTCACCAAAATAGGCGGAGAATTCCCCAGCTGGAGCAATGATGCCAAATTGGTTTACTGGTCGATAGGAAACGCCTTTTTCTCCTACGATCTAGCTGCAGGCAAAGCCCGCGACGAAGAAATCGCCGCTAAAAAGAAAGCCGCTGCTGCTGAAAAAGCTGCCGCTGCCAAGAAAAAAGAAGAAGGCGGCGAAGAGGACGAGGAAGAAGAGGAGAAAGAAGAAGAAAAAAAGGACGAGGAGAAGAAAGAGGAAGATAAGCCCTACGAAGCCGCAGAGCTACGCATCAAAGTAGAAGTACCACGGGATATCCCCCAAGGTACGGTACTCCTGCGCAACGCGCGCGTGATCACCATGAAAGGTGATGAAATCTTCGAGCAAGGGGAGATCCTCATCGAAAACAATCGCATCAAGCAGGTGGGAGCTGCCGGCAGTATCACCGTTGGCAGTAGTGTCAAAACGATGGACATGAGTGGCAAAACCATTATCCCTGGTTTCGTAGATACCCATGCCCACATGTGGCCAGCATGGGGCATTCACAAAAATCAGATTTGGATTTATGCGGCCAACCTCGCCTATGGCGTTACGACTACGCGTGACCCACAAACGGCAACAACCGATGTACTTACTTACGCCGACATGGTGGACGCGGGTATGATGTACGGCCCTCGGGTATACTCTACCGGCCCCGGTGTGGGCTTCTGGTCTTACAACATCAAAAGTCTCGATCAAGCACGCGAAGTACTGAAGCAGTACTCGGAGTATTACCACACGAAGACCATCAAGATGTACCTCACGGGTAACCGTCAGCACCGTCAGTGGATCATCATGGCCGCCAAGGAGCAGGAATTGATGCCCACCACCGAAGGCGGGCTGGACTTCAAACTGAACGTCACCCAAATTCTGGATGGCTATCCTGGGCACGAGCATGCCTTTCCAATCTACCCGCTTTACGAAGATTTCAAAGCTTTTGTATCGGAGTCGCGTACCACCTACACCCCTACCCTGCTGGTAGCTTATGGTGGCCCTTGGGCGGAGAATTACTACTATGCGACAGAAAATGTGCAGGGTGATCCCAAGCTCAATTTCTACACGCCAAAATCAGAGCTTGATGCCAAATCTCGCCGTCGTAATGCGGGTTGGTTTATGAAGGAAGAGCATGTATTTGAAGACCACGCTGTATTTGTCAAAGACCTGGTAGAAGCCGGTGGTTTGGCAGGTGTTGGTTCTCACGGACAGCTGCAAGGATTGGGCTATCACTGGGAATTGTGGAGCGTACAATCTGGTGGCATGAAAGAACATGACGCATTGAAAGTAGCCACTATTCACGGTGCCGAATCTATAGGTTTGGAACAAGACCTGGGTAGTATTGAACCTGGTAAGATTGCCGATCTTGTCATCTTGGGTAAAAACCCGCTGGAAGACATTCGCAATTCCAATACTGTAGAAATGGTCATGAAGAACGGCCGCCTCTTCAATGCGGAAAACCTGGACGAGGTGTACCCACAGGCGCGCAAAGCACCTGCCTTTGAGTGGCACCAGGCTGCGCCGGAAGGTGTGCCGGGGATACGGAAGTAAATATTTTGTTCTCGGACAACTTTAAGTTGCCCGAGAACACTTTTTAAGATCGACACTTATTTGTAGAATAGGAATAAAAGCTTTAACATTGCCTCACTGGATTTTATAGAACATCATATTTTACCAGCCATTTTTTCATAATATTTTATTGTGAATTAGAGAGAAGTATACCTAATTAAACCATAGGTGTTCCTACATCTATTCTCTTGGCTTGGTTTCTTTTCACTAGACATTTTCAAGAGTATCATGCGATGGAGTAGCCTCCACTCGTACTGGTTATTTTTTTGGCGTTTTGGGATTTCCTGACAAATACTAATGTAGGCGTCAGGTTTACTTTATTCTACCATTGGTTTTGTATTTGAAAACCCAAAATATTTTGCTTTTAACAAATACCCTTCCGGTGATCCATGAATTTCCTACCATTGGTTCACTTTAAGAGGGCACATTACTTTTACTCACTAAAATTTTTAAAATGAAGTATTTAATCACCCTGCTTTTACTGGGCACAGTGCCACTCCTGGCTCAGGACATTTCGGTAACAGGTACAGTTACCGATGATGCAGACGGCCAACCATTGATTGGTGTCAATATTCTGGTAGAGGGTACTGCTACCGGTACCATTACGGATCTTGATGGCAATTACCGCTTGTCGGTCCCAGCAGACGCTACCCTCGTTTTTTCTTACACGGGTTTCACCCCCGAAACGGTCGCTGTAAACGGTCGTAACCTTATTGATCTTTCCATGACTGCGGGGACTCGCTTGGACGAAGTAGTCGTAACTGCCTTAGGTATCTCCCGTGAGAAAAAAGCCCTGGGCTATGCCGTTCAGGAGCTCAATGGTGATGAACTCACTGCCACGCAAGAGAGCAACCTGGTAAACTCCTTGCAAGGGAAAGTTGCTGGCGTACTGATCAACAGTTCGTCTGGTGCTCCTGGTGCTGGTGCTAACATCGTCATCCGAGGTATTACCTCTTTTGGTGACAACAACCAGCCTCTTTTTGTAGTTGACGGTGTACCTATTGACAACAGCACTATTTCAGGCAACAACCTCCCGAGTGCAGGTTCAAACTCTCCCAGCAGTTCCGAACAATCCAGCTTCACCAACAGGGCAGCGGATATCAATCCAGCAGATATTGCCAGTGTTTCGGTACTAAAAGGCCCTGCTGCAACGGCACTTTATGGTCTTCGTGCAGCCAATGGTGTTATTCTGATCACGACCAAAACAGGCAAAGCAGGTAAGGCTCAAGTTTCCTTAAATTCGTCTTATGGTGTTTCAGAAATTGCGAAACGCCCTGAATACCAACAGGTCTATCGTGAAGGCCGTTTTGGTCGCCTACGTTTCACTGGTAGTGGCTCACCTTTGCGCTTCCAACAATTTGGGCCTAAGGTATATAGTGGTCTCACGCCTCAATTTGACCCCATTGACGACTTTTTCCAAAGTGGTTATTCGCAAGATCATTCGCTGAGTATTTCGGGAGGAACAGACAAGGCAACCTTCGCTACGTCTTTTTCTTACCTCGACCAGGAAGGTATTATTCCTAACTCTACCTGGAGCCGCCTTACCGGGCGTTTGTCAGGTACGGTAAAAGCATCTGACAAGCTCAAGTTTACTGGCTCGGTTAACTATACCAACTCGGGTGGTAACAAGCCGCACTCGGGCGACAAATCAATCTTATCTTCCCTTAGCTACCACGTGACCAGTTTCGATGTTAACGATTATATCAACGCCGACGGTACCCAGCGGGACTATTCCAACGGAATCATTGATAGCCCCCGTTATCTCGCTGAATTCTCTACCCTCACAGACGATGTAGATCGCTTCTTGGGGAATATGGGCTTTACTTATGAGCCTACCGACTGGTTTACACTGAGCTACCGGGCTGGTCTGGATTTCTACAATGATTCCAGGGTGCGTATTGTACCTGCCGGTTTGGATCTTTCGTCTCAGGTGGGTGGTTTCATTATTGAAACAGACATTGATCAGCGCCAATTCAACGGCACGCTGACCCTGAATTTCAAAAAGCAACTTACAGAGAGAATTGGTGCGAATCTGTTGCTGGGCCACGAAATGAATGAGCGCCGCAGCGAATCTACCAACGTGCGCGGAGAGCGCTTCACTGAGCCTGATTTCTACCACCTCAGCAATACCGAAATTGGTTTTATTGACAACAGTAAGTCTTTGCGCCGGATCGTCAGTGGCTTTGGCCTCTTGAGTATTGATTTCGACAACGCTATCTACCTTGATATTACGGGGCGTAACGACTGGTCGAGCACATTGCCGATCGAAAACCGTTCCTTCTTCTACCCATCAGCGAGCCTGTCATTAGTACTTTCCGATTTGATGGGCCTGCCTAACTTCGTAAGTTTTGCGAAGGTTCGCGGATCGGTAGCACAGGTAGCCAAAGATACCAACCCTTACCTTATCGGAACCCTCTACGGCCAGGACCCTGCTTTCCCGCAGTTTGGCACCAACGGTTTCCGCCTCAATTCTGTTTTCGGCGATCTCAACCTAAAGCCAGAAACGACTACTTCTTCGGAAGTCGGACTTGATTTACGCTTTTTCAACAATCGCCTAGGATTAGACCTCACTTACTACCAGCAGAATTCTAAAGATCAGATTTTGCAGGTTCCAGTATCTAATACTACCGGCTTCTCGCGCTTCTTGACCAATGCTGGAGAAATTGAAAACAAAGGTATTGAAGTACTGCTGAATGCTACACCAGTAAAACGTGGTGATTTCACCTGGGATGCTTCTCTAAACTATACCCGCAACCGCGGCGAGGTAGTTTCTATCCGTGAAGGTATCGAGGAGATTGTTCGTTTTGAAGGCACTGGAGGAATCACCTACAAGCTTGTTCCCGGCGGACAAGTAGGGGATTTATATGGCTATGCGTTCAATCGCGACGATGCCGACAATTTAATCATTGGCAGCGATGGTTTCCCATCACTAAACCTGGATACGCTAGTAAAAGTAGGCAATGCTTTGCCCAACTTCACTGCTGGGCTTACTAATACGTTCCGCTACAAAGGCGTGGGCTTATCGGTTCTTTTGGAATGGCGTGATGGTGGCGACATGGTAGACATGGGCATCCGTAACAGCATTCGTAACGGACTGCTTGAACAAACGGCTCGTCGTTATGAAGAGGTTATATTTAATGGTGTTACCGCAACCGGTGAACCCAATACGCAACCGGTAGAAATTACAGGAGAGACGCTCTATCGTAGTTTCGCTCGCTATAACGGTGCAGCAGAAGTGATCCTCGAAGATGCTTCTTGGTTCCGTATCCGCCGGGTAAGTGTATTCTACGATCTACCTAAATCTATACTCGGAGGTGGTAAATTTATTTCTACCGCACGGGTAACCCTCACAGGTAACAACCTCTTTATCAATACGCCCTTCCGTGGCTTTGATCCAGAGACCAACTACCTCGGCTCAGGCTCTAGTATTTACGGATTTACGGGTCTTCAGACACCGGGCGTTCGTACTTATACTGCCAGCCTGAACCTGACCTTCTAGTATCTCTTTTATTTTACAAAAAACTGATTATTATGCGCAAGCATTTCAAATATATTATCCCCTTGTTGCTCCTCGTCTTTTCACTTACCAACTGTGAAGACTATCTGGACATCAACGATGACCCCAATAACCTCACAGAGGTAGGTTTGGCGTCCTTACTTCCTGCTATTGAATATCGGTTAGCTGATGCTCAGTATTCGGTGTCTTACCAAGCGGCACAGGCCACCCAACAGACAGCTTCTTATTTTGGTTACTTTGAGAACTTCCGGATGGGAGGCGCTTGGAGTATTCTCTACCTCCGTGTATTGGCGAATGCTGATATCCTGGCGCGCCAAGCTGCTGATGCTGAGGTTCCAAATTACGAAGGGATTGCCTATGCTATCCAAGCTTACGCCTTGAGTACTGTTACCGACAGTTGGGAAGCTGCGCCTTGGACCGAAGCCTTTGACGGCAGTAATGACCTAGAGCCTGCCTTTGATGAGCAGCAACAACTGTACGCTACTATCAATACCTTACTCGACAAGGCTACTCCCCTACTGGAGTATGAGCCAATTGACTGTGATAACGAACTTTGCGTTAGCCCCGGCAGTGATTTGAT
>NZ_JBOEFX010000126.1:0-8300 GCF_050633125.1 Lewinella sp. | reverse complement strand
TTTACGAACCAGAAGACTTGGTTGAGCAAATCAGCGAAGAAGTAAGCCAGGCCCCTGGTGCTTTGCCCTTACTTTCTTTCACCTTGAGTGAATTGTACCATGCTTACCTTAAAAGTGGTCGGGAAGATCGCGCCCTCGCACAAGAAGATTATGTAAAACTGGGTGGTGTGATCGGTGCCTTGCGCACCCGTGCTGATGCTGAGTATGAGTCCCTGAATCCAGCAGAGCAAACCAGTATGCGTAAGCTTATGCTGCGAATGGTTTCTGCGGAAGGTGGCGAACTGGCAGGCAAGCGCATTTTTGTGGAGGAGCTTCAATTTAGCAACACCGCCGAAACGACTCGCCTTCGTATCATTGCCGACCAACTCGTCAATGCTCGCCTACTCCTCAAGGGGACGGATCGCCAAGGGCGCACCTACATTGAACCCGCTCACGACGCACTCGTGCGCGCCTGGGCTCGACTATGGGAATGGATCAAAACCGTAGGGGAAAGCAAGATCACTCTGCACTACAAACTGGGGCAAGCCACCAATGAATACCAGGGATTGAAGGCGACTGCACCCAAAAAAGCACGCAATCTATTGTGGAACAATAATCCTAGCCTGGATTTACTCAAAGTAGAATTACTGGACAAGGACCATGCCTTCAACAAGCAGGAAGAAACCTTCGTGCGCAACAGTTTGAAACGGCGATCCGCAAGAAAACGTACGGCTTGGGGAATCACTATTGGTGTAATCACGGGACTCTCTATTTTGTCGCTTTTTGCTTATAACAATAGCGTAAAGGCAGAATCAAGCGCGCAACTTGCCCAAGAGAACGAGCAGCGTGCTAATGAACAACGCGACAGAGCAGAGCAAGAAACACTCAATGCCAACTTGCGAAGCCTACTGGCCGAAGCTCGCTCCAAAGAAGATTCAGATCCGCTACGAGCACTACGACTGGCAGAACAAGGTTATCAGGTGGCCAACAAAAATGGCCTTGAAACACAAGAGTTCACCAAAGAACTCATAAAACTGGTATACAGCCCCCGGCGCTTTGAACTAGACCCGACCAGTCGATTTACGCCCATAAAAATCAAACCATCGGATCGTGTAAAGAACCACACCTTACGTATTAACGGTCAAGTCGTCGAGGAATATGGGCCAAACCAAGCCTTGGTAAATCGCTATACTAATCCTGGTATGTTTACAGGAATAGAAAAAGCACAATTTGACCCTGCCGGAAACTTCGTAATCGTTGAATACGGTCCTGAAGGTGGGGAAGTATCAGGTAATTGTTTTGCGCTTTTTCAACATGGCGGTGCTGAAATCGAAGACATCTATGCGCGGTTATATATTCATTACTACAAGAAGAATCCTTTTTTTGCTAACCAAACCGGAGATAAAATTGCCATTTTTGATGATGACCAGGCTGTTCAACTGCTTGGTATTTATCGCCACAATGCAGCACCCGAAAAGCTTGAACGCATCAGTGTTTATGGAGCCGAAACTGCTGGTGTTTCTTTGAGCCCATCGGGGGATTTCCTAGCGGCAGCATCCACCAATGGAAACGTCAAGGTCTTCAATTTAACGGGCCGTAGAGAAGAGGTTATAATACCAATTTGGGAGTTTACCGCTCATCAAAACAAGCCTATTCCTACTTTAGAATTTTACAATGATGAAAAAGTACTAAAAACCACTACAGAAGATGGGGCAAGTAAGTATTGGTCATTAGAAAAAACCTTCCCCTACCCTGGCGGAGAAGGATACAAATTTGGCGTTCACGAAAACTGCCAGGATGTTTTTACCGGAGCTAGTATCCGTTTTAAAGCCGTCAGTGACATCTACAATGTCAAAATCGAAAATGAGCAGTATACCTTAAACAACAAAGCATTGTATTCCAAGAACGGGGAAACATTGGTCCTGTTGAACCTACCCCATCACGACAATGATCCTTTTTTTGGCGCCTTCTCAGAGGATAACCGCTATATCCAGATCAAACATGACGTTTACACCCTTGATCCCGAGTTAATTCTCAGCTACATCAATGATTACAACGCGCTGGGTCCACTGGCAAAAATTGACTTGGAGAATGATACCCCGGCCACTGCGCCAGCGCTAAATCATCGCAACAATGTAGCAGCCAATAACGAGCCACAGCAAAATGTAACACCACCACCTACACCTGCATCTCCCGCCCTTACTACTTACGGCGTACTCACTGGCGATAACGTACGGGTTCGTGAAGCCCCCGTAAGTGGTACCCCCATCTTCAAACTAAGCACAGGAGATCGGGTAGCTATTTTCGAAGAAAAAACTCCAGCAGGAGAAAAACATGCTTGGTACCTTATTCAAAATCAAAAAGGAAGAGGTTGGATCAGGAGTGATTTTGTAAAAAAAGAGCAGTAGCATTATGTCTAGTGAAAACAACAATATCCAACTCCCTTTTACCACTAGCCATGCTTTTATCATTGGCATCAATGATTATGAGCATCTGACGCCACTAAGCACTGCGGTGAACGACGCACGGGTTCTGGCAAAGCGGCTGGCCGAAGACCACGGCTACCAGGTACATCCGCCATTGCTGAATGCCAACCGGGCCGCGATCATGCAATTGCTGGAAGTGGATTTGCCCCGCCTGGTGAGCGAAGAGGATCGCATCCTCTTCTATTTTGCCGGCCACGGAATTGCGCTCGACAGCGATGATGATCCCAAAGGGTATTTGGTTCCCGTAGACGCTAAGCCCGGTGACCCCGAAACCCTGCTCGCGATGGACACTTTTCATGATGCAATTACCAAGTTGCCTTGTAAGCACGGATTATTGGTTCTAGATTGCTGCTTTGCGGGTGCTTTCAAGTGGTCGACGGGGTTCAGGGATGTGATGTTTGACCTGCCAGGCATTATCTACCAGGAACGTTTTTATCAATACACCCAAGACCCTGCGTGGCAGGTGATCACTTCTTCCGCGTCTGATCAGAAGGCGGTAGACATACTTTCCGACCGCACGCTCGGTATGCGAAGTACTGCGGATGCCAAACACTCCCCTTTTGCGACCGCCCTACTGGCTGGCTTGGCCGGAGAGGCCGACACCGTGCCTAAAGAAAAAGGCGATGGCGTAATTACCGCTACCGAACTTTATACCTACCTGCGCGACCGAGTGGAAGACGAAACAACGGAAGAGGGTAAGCGGCAAAGTCCGGCGATGTTTTCGCTACAGCGCCACGATAAGGGGCAGTACATCTTTTTGCATCCCCGCCACGTGCTCAATCTGCCGCCCATTCCGGATCGCAACCCTTTTATGGGCCTCAAATCATATAACGAAACAGACAGTAACCTCTTCTATGGTCGTGATCGCGTGATCGTTGCTTTGGCTGATTTAGCCGCGGAACAACCCCTCATCGTTGTAAGTGGTGCCTCCGGAACAGGTAAGTCTTCTGTGATTAAGGCTGGCCTTTTACCTTCCTTACGGAAAGACGGCTGGCATATCTTGCCCGTCATTCGCCCCGGAAAAAGCCCCATGGAAAGCTTGCAATCAGGTTTACCTGACCTCAACGCGGTGCTCAAAAAAGAAGGGAAAAGCATCTTGATTGTTGACCAATACGAAGAACTCATCACTCAGTGTCTTGATCCCCAAGAACGCCTGGATTTTGAGGCACAACTAGCCGACTGGCTACAGACCTACCCCCAACTGCGCATTGTGCTCAGTATCCGTTCCGATTTTGAGCCGCAATTTGAAGAAGGAGCACTCGCCAATTGGTGGCAGAAAGGCCGCTACGTCGTACCCGTCTTTAGCCAAGACGAACTACGCGAAGTCATTATCAAACCTACTGTTCAAGAGGTCTTATTTTTTGAATCAGACATCTTGGTCGACAAGCTGCTGGAAGCCGTCAATCAAGCACCGGGGGCTTTACCCCTGCTGTCCTTCACCCTCAGCGAACTCTACCACGCCTACCTCAAAAGTGGGCGCACCAACCGTGCTTTCACCTTAGAAGATTACGAAAAACTAGGCGGCGTGATTGGTGCCCTGCGCACCCGTGCCAATGCCATTTACAACGAACTCGACCAAGCCCATCAGGATAGTATGCGCAAACTCATGCTGCGGATGGTGTCCCTGGAAGGCGGCGAACTTGCCAGTCGAAGAGTAGCCAGCAGTGATCTCGTTTTCAGCAACCCCGCCGAAAGTGAACGCCTCCAAAACGTAGCCCAACAACTCGTAACAGCTCGCCTGATTTCTACCGGAGTTGACCCCCAAGGGCAAACGTTTTTTGAACCTGCTCACGATGCCCTCGTACGCGCCTGGGCCCGACTATGGGAATGGATCAAAGCCCAGGGCGAAGGCCGCTTGGGTTTGATGTACAAACTGAGCCTAGCGGTCACTGATTACGAAATCAACCAAAAGAACGAATACCTCTGGAACGATGATCCGCGACTAGATCTACTTCTCGCTGATTTGCAAATCAAGGGGCACGTATTCAATGCCAAAGAAGAAGCCTTTTTGCAGGAAAGTAATGCTTTACGGCAAAAAAACAAGCGCCGTCGTGCAGGAATCATTGCAGCAGTGATGATTGGCCTTTTAGGCTTAGCGGCTTTCGCATTTTACGAACAAGGAATAGCAAAAGATGCGCAACTGCAAGCAAGCCAAGAAGCGAAGAATGCCTTGCTGGCTCAAAAAAATGCAGAAAGGTCGGATAGTATTGCGCAAAGAGAAGCAAAAGCGGCAAAAAACGCTTTGCTAAAAGCCGAAGAATCGGATGCATTTGCTCGCCTTCAAGCCGATACAGCCCGTATCGAAAGAGACAATGCGCTTTGGCAAACAGGATTAGCAAGGCAAGCACAAAATCGAGCTGAACAAAGAACAAAGGAGGCTCAAAGTGCAGCTTTGGCAGCAAAAGCTAGAGAGCTCAGAAGCAACAACCCTACGATTGCATTTAATATAGCATCTGCCGCCTACAAAAAATGGCCAACCGAAGAAAGCAAGAGCGTTCTCTTAGATTTCTTTTCCGACAGCAAAGTGGGGTTCACAAAACGCACCTACGCTGGTCACGAAAGTGCGGTTGTCAGCATTGCTTTCTCACCAGACAAACAGATGATATTGACTGGAAGCTGGGATGGCACCGCCAAACTATGGTCTATTGACGGCAACCTGCTAAGGACTTTTACCGGCCATAAGGAAACAGTCTACTGCGTTGCCTTTTCGCCAGATGGCAAGAAAGTTCTAACAGGAGGAGATAAAGGTATTGCAAAGCTATGGGCCATCAATGGCAAAGAATTGAGAAGCTACGAGCTTGGAGCTTCTAAAAGTGTTACCAGTGTTGCTTTTTCGCCTAATGGCAATAACATACTGACTGGAACCTGGGGTGGCATAGTTAAACGCTGGTCCTTGAGTGGTGAAGAACTACAAAGCTTCAACGGCCAAGAAGAAGGAGTGGAGCTTCATGAACAAAGAATAAACAGTCTTGCTTTTTCGCCTAATGGCGAAGCAATACTTGCTGGAAGTTGGGATGGCACTGCAAAGCTTTGGTCCTTGACAGGCGAAAAACTACAGACCTTCTCTGGACATAGTGCAAGAGTCAACAGTGTTGCTTTTTCCCCTAATGGCGAAAAAATACTGACAGGAAGCAGTGATAATACTGCAAAGTTGTGGTCACTTGACGGCAACGAACTAAAAAGCTACAATGGCCATAAAACGGCTATCGGGGGGGTTGCTTTCTCCCCCAATGGACAGTCAATACTAATAGGCGATGAAGATGGTGTTGCAAAAACATGGTCACTAGAAGGTGAGGAACTACGAATTTTCATGGGCCATGGAAGGATAATTACTAGCGTTGCTTTTTCCCCTGACGGAGAGGAAATTTTGACAGGCAGCAGGGATGGCACTGCAAAATTGTGGTCCTTGATGAAACCATTACTAAAAACCTTTGCTAGTCACGATAGCGGTTTAACAAGTGTTGCATTATCACCGGATAACCAAACAGTACTTACGGGAGGCTACGATGGAAAAGTGAAACTTTGGTCAATAACAGGTAAAGAACTGGAAAGTTTTATTGCTGATGAAGAAGGGATACTTAGTGTTGCTTTCTCACCCAACGGGCAGTCTATTCTAACAGGAGGAGGTAATGAAACCGTAAAGCTTTGGTCATTAAATGGCACGATGTTACAATCCTTTAATCACGAAGGGGGAATGATTAGTAGCGTTGCTTTCTCGCCCAGTGGGCAACAGGTATTGACGGGTAGTATAATGGGAACAATTAAGCTATGGTCGCTAAAAGGAAAGGAGCTAAAAACAATTACCAACCCAGGTGACTACGGTAGCCTCAGTAGTGTTATATTTTCGCCCAATGGCTCGCAAATATTAGCGGGAAGCTGGGACCGTACCGCAAAAATATGGTCCTTAAACGGGGAAGAACTACAAGTTTTCACTGGCCACGAAGAAAGGGTGACTAGCATTGCCTTTTCACCAGATGGACAACTCGTATTGACTGGTTGTAATGACCTGATGGGCAGTACCAAGCTATGGTCCTTAAACGGGAAAGAGCTATTTAACTACGAGGGAGATGAGTGCTGTATAACGAGTGTTAATTTTTCACCAGACGGCCAAATGGTTTTGATAAGCAACAAAGAAGGCACCGTAAAGCTGTGGTCGCTTAATGGCAAAGAAATAAATACTATTCATGCTGCTCAAGAAGGAATAGTCGATGCTACTTTTTCATCCGACGGTAGAACAATTCTAACAGGAGGAGACGACGGTACGGCTAAACTCTGGCGAAATATTTACGGAGAGTGGGCAACAGGCACTATTTGGAAAGATATCCTCAAACTCACGCCAATGGAGCAAGCCGAATACGGGATTGATTGGAAATACTAAATCTAAAACCATGCAAAACACCGACCACTACATACAGCTCCCCTTCACTACCAGTCATGCCTTTATTATAGGCATCAATGACTACGAGCACCTCACTCCGCTAAGTACAGCCGTGAATGATGCTCAGGTGATTGCTGAGCAGCTCGCCGACCAGCACAGTTTCAAAGTACACACACCTCTGCTGAATGCTACCCACAAATCGTTGCGTAAATTACTGACCGAGGATATCCCTAAATTGGTAAACGAAGACGACCGCGTCCTTTTTTACTTCGCAGGACACGGTATCGCACTTGATGGCGAAGACGGCCCCAACGGCTACCTGGTCGCTGCCGATACTCGACCTGGGCAAGAGGAAACACTCATCCCGATGCAAGTACTGCACGATGCCCTCACGGAGCTGCCTTGTCGCCACGGACTATTGATTTTGGATTGCTGCTTTTCCGGCGCATTCAAATGGTCTTCCGGTTTTCGGGATGTGATTTTTGACCTACCGAAGATCATCTATGAAGAACGCTTTTGGCGGTATTGTAAAGATCCTGCCTGGCAAGTGATTACCTCCTCGGCGCACGACCAGAAGGCCGTGGATATTATTACCAATCAAAGCTTGGGCCTACGAGAAGAAGGAAGCGGAAAACATTCACCTTTTGCCAGCTCTCTACTAAAAGCATTGAATGGAGAGGGAGATGTGATTCCCGCTGGTTCCGGCGATGGTGTTATTACCGCTACCGAGCTTTATTCTTATCTGCGGGATTCAGTAGAAACACAAACCACAGAAAATGCGAAACGGCAAAGCCCCTCCATATTCAACCTACAACGGCACGACAAGGGAGAGTTTATCTTTCTGCATCCTAACCATCGATTCAATCTACCACCTACGCCAGATCGCAATCCGTTTATGGGCTTGTCGTCTTATAATGAAGACGATGCCAACCTATTTTACGGGCGTGATCGTGCGGTAGAAACCTTATTAGACAAGGTCAAAGAACATGCTTTAATTGTAGTGAGTGGTGCTTCAGGCACAGGAAAATCGTCGGTTATCAAAGCAGGTGTTTTACCACAGTTGCGCCAACAGAGTTACACCATCCTGCCCATCATCAGGCCGGGTAAAGAACCCATGCAAACGCTAGTCAACGAACTCTCTGATGCAGCACAGCAACTAGCGAATGGCCCTACGGTCCTGGTCATCGACCAATATGAAGAACTCATTACTCAATGCTTAAAACCAGAAGATCGGCAGTCATTTGAGCAACAGCTTGCCAGCTGGCTAAAGCAATATCCTGAGCTACGAATTATGCTCAGCATCCGCTCCGATTTTGAACCCCAATTTGAAAGCGAAGCACTCGTTTCTTGGTGGCAAAAAGGGCGCTATACTGTTCCGGCATTCAGCTTGGAGGAAATACGGGAAATAATTACCAAACCCGCGGCACAGGCCGTTCTTTTTTACGAACCAGAAGACT
>NZ_JBOEFX010000125.1:0-56141 GCF_050633125.1 Lewinella sp. | reverse complement strand
GATTATCATAAGAGGTTGCAAAATGATAGACGGCCACGGAGGAGTTGTCATGGGGAGTGAAATCTCCGCAGGCGTAAGTGATGTGTATGTAGAAGACTGTATTATGGATAGCCCCAATCTGGATAGAGCTATCCGCATCAAATCCAACTCGAAAAGGGGAGGGGTCGTCGAAAATATTTACGTAAGAAATATCCAAGTAGGTAAAGTCAAAGAAGCTGTACTGAAAATCAATATGTTCTATGCTACTTATTCCGAGCAACAAGGAAAATTCTTGCCAGTAGTTAGAAATATCACCTTGGAAAATATTACCGTTCAAGACGGAGGTTACTATGGGATTATGGCCAAGGGATACGAAGAATTTCCTATCGAAAATATAACTTTTAAGAACGTGAAAATTGAAAAGGTAGATGAAGCCTTCTCTATCGAACACGTGAAAAATCTACGATTAATTGATACTTACGCCAACGGATCGCTTTTGCAAAGTCCAGCGAGCTCTAAGTAATTTTTACACTTAAATTTCTGTACAAATGAAGTTAGTATTTCTACAAAATAGAGATAAAGTTTACCCTTCTTTATTTCTCTTTTTACTGATGCTTTTTGCCTTTCAGGCGAATGCACAGTCTGCTTACGAAGTAAGTGGTACCATAATTGACGCGGAAACAGATTTACCCTTAATAGGGGTCACTGTGCTGGAAAAAGGAACCAGCTCTGGTACTGTTACTGATTTTGACGGTAAATATAGTATTTCGCTCACGGACCAAGCTGCAGTCTTGATTTTCAGCTACACCGGATATAAGCCACAGGAGGTAGCGGTTGCTGGGCGTACTACACTCAATTTGTCACTTAGTACAGATAGTAAAATTCTGGATGAGGTGGTGGTTATTGGGTATAAAACGATTAGTAAAAATGATTTGACAGGATCTGTAGGGAGTATTGGTACAGATGCCCTTACGAATCGGAATTTAACGGATCCACTAGAGGCTGTGCAGGGCAATATAGCTGGTGTACAAGTTTCTAATTCTACAGGTAGACTCGGTGACGGGTTTAATATTACGATTAGAGGGAACAACTCATTGAATGATGATTCCAATCCTCTTTTTGTTGTAGACGGGGTGCCGTTGGATAATATAGACTTCTTGAATCCACAAGATATTCAGCGAATTGACATCTTAAAGGATGCCTCTTCTACGGCTATTTATGGCTCCAGGGGTTCCAATGGAGTCGTTATTGTTACAACGAAGAACGGGGCTACTGCAAAGCCAGGTCTGAACATCAGTCTTGATTCTTATTACGGCGTAAAGCAAGTAGCAAGATTGCCAGAGATGATGCCTAGCGATAAATGGTGGTATTACCATCAATCAGCTTATTTAGCAACAACTAACTTGGAAGATCCTTTATCGATTACTCCAGAAGAGTTGGAGTCAAAATATGCAGGTAGCGCCAATACACTGTTGGTAGAGCGCGCCAATAACAATGAAAGCTTTGATTGGTATGATCTTGTACTTCAGGATGGCTACCAACACAATACTTACCTTAATTTTTCTGGTAATACAGAATCAGGTTTAGGCTACAATTTTGGACTTGGCGTTCAAAATGAAACAGGTAACATTGAAAACGAAGCTTTAGACAAGTACTCTTTCAAGGTGGGAATTAACCATAAGGTAAATGACCGCTTTATGTACGGACTTAATACAACTCTGGCTAGAAATGACCAACAACTTGGTAGCCAGGTAGCGATGAGAGAGGCATTTCGTCTTAATCCTTTCCTGTCTCCATACGGAATAGACGGCGAACTATTTCCACAACCAGGAAAGCTGGTAGATGAGAATGGCGATTTTCTGATCAACAAAACAAGTACCTATAACCCGCTTCTGGAAATTGCGAATTCGCGCGATGAAATCAGAAGATGGACCGGAGTTGGTAGTGCTTATCTTCAGTACAAAGCACTGGATTGGTTGACTTTCAAATCAAGTTTTGCACCTAGCTTCACAAATAGAAGAAGAGGTAGAGCATGGGGAGCAATGACCAATACTGGCATCTCTAACAACAATTTGCCATCGGCAGATTTAGAGACTTCTCAAAACTTTAATTACACCTGGGACAACCAGTTTGATATCGATTACGCAATCAATGCTGATAATAAGATCTCCTTTCTGGGGCTCCAAAGTGTCTATTCTAGTACCAACGAGGGTTCCTTCCTTAGTGCTCGGAATATGCCTTTTGATACCGAATTCTTCAATATTGGATCTGGCGAACAATCAACTTATAATGTGAGTTCTTTCTTCAATAAGCAAACCCTTTCTTCTTTTGCTGCTAGGTTGAATTATTCCTACAAGAACAAGTACTTGCTTACTTTGTCTAATCGTTGGGATGGATCTTCTCTCTTGTCAGAAGCTAATCGTTGGGATAATTTCCCTTCAGCTGCTGTGGCATGGAATGCTGTCAATGAATCATTCTTAGCAAACTCTCCTGCTGTCAGCAACTTGAGATTTAGATTGAGCTACGGATTTACGGGTAACAATATCATTTCACCGTATTCTACGCTAAATGGCCTTGATCAACAGACTTATTACGATTTTTATGGTTCCACAGCCAATGGCTGGCTGGCAAGTTCTATTGCTAATGCTCAGCTGGGCTGGGAGAAAACCAGGGAAACAAACTTCGGTATAGACTTTGGTTTCTTCAAAGATCGTATCACGGGCACCTTGGATATTTATGATCGTCTTTCGGACGAACTGCTGCTAGAGCAGCGCTTGCCTGTTGAATCAGGTTACGAATTTATCAATGCTAACATTGGTTCTGTAAGTAACAAAGGTGTTGAACTGGCCCTGACAACGAGAATCGTTCAAAAGTCAGATGTGTCCTTGTCTGCAACGGTCACCTTCACCAAGAACAACAATGAAATCGTATCTATCTACGGACAGGATCAGGTTGATGATGTAGGTAACGGTTGGTTCATCGGTGAGTCTATTAACTCCCAATACAACTATCGCTTTGATGGCATCTGGCAGGCAGACCAACGCGATGAAGCAGCCTCTTATGGCCAGCTTGAAGGTCAGGCCAGGGTTGAAGATATCAATGGTGATGGTACGATTGATCCAGATGATGACCGGGTTATTTTAGGAACTGCTGACCCTGATTGGTCTGGTAGCTTATTCACCCGATTGCGTTTTAAGAGCTTTGATCTTTCTGCTTCCGTTATCGTAAGCCAGGGAATGTATGTTTATAGCCCTTTCCACGCCAATTTTACGGATGTTCGTGATCGTGGCCGCCAGAAGTTAAATATCGGATGGTATATCCCTGAAAATGGTGCAGGTGTAACGCCACAGTTTTCTAACGAATACCCACAAGCACGTAACGCAGGAACTTACTGGAGAAACGATGGCGTAGGCTATTACCGCGACGCTTCCTTTGTGAAGATTAAGAACATCGCGTTGGGTTATACCTTCTCTGAGTCGAAGTTGAGTAAGTTGGGATTAGGCGCTTTACGCATTTATGCGAATGTCCTCAACCCATTTGTGTTTACCGATTATGATGGATATGATCCAGAATGGGCGGATGCAAGCTTCGATATTGGTAGAGTAAGTTCTATTACTTACCAAGGTGGTATTAGTGTTCAATTTTAAATTAGCAAACAATGACGAATAAAATATATATCCTGCTATTAGCTCTGACGGTAACGATGGTATCGTGTAGTGACTTTTTAGTAGAAGAAAATAAATCAAACGTAACGGCGGAAAGCTTTTACGTTACTGCAGAAGGTTTTGAAGCGCTGGTTAACGCCAATTATTCACAATTGAGAAACATTTATGGAGATGATGCCTGGCTTTTTTGCGCCGGAACTGATCTTTATGCACAAGGTAGGACGCCAGAGCCGGATGGCTTGAGTCAATATCGTGACTTGAACCCTTCCTCTGAGGGAGTCGATCATTTGTATAATACTTGTTACCGTGCTATACAAACTGCAAACCAGGCGATCTATTACGCCGATTTGACGGAGCAGACCAGTGACCTGAACACTCGTGTGGCGGAAGTTCAGTATCTCCGGGCTAATGCCTATTTTCTGCTGGTACAAACCTATGGAGGAGTTGGCTTGATTACGGAATACATCAATGAGCCAATATTGGAGTTTGACCGTAATTCTGCCGAAGATGTGTATACTTTTATCATTGGTGAATTACAGAAATCAATTGATGTTCTTCCCGGAGGAGACTTTAATGGTCGTGTTAATAAACGGGCAGCACAGCACCTTTTGGGGAAAGTCTACCTGACTCGTGGCTATGAAACCTTTGGAAGTGCTAGTGATTTTTCTACTGCAGCTTCATTGTTTGACCAGGCCATCAACGGTCAGGCGCTTGATATTCCTTTCGGAGAATTGTGGTCACCTGATAATGAGAAGAATGCAGAAGTGCTGTTTTCTGTGCAGTATTCTGCCGGTTCAGTGAGTGCTGATCCTTTTGAATTGGGCAACCGCCAGTCGAGCTACTTTGGGCCTTATCAAGGAGGGTCTGAAATTGCTGGTGATGCACCCTATCGCACGTATACACTTTGTCCTACCGATTTCGCTATTGATTTGTTTACACAAGATGATGAGCGTTATGATGGCACCTTTATGCACACCACCTATGATCGCTATTTTGACTTCTATTTCGTAGACGATCCCAGTGGTTTAGGTATTTTCCATTACTATGCACCAGCATGGGCGAGCAGTGCTCAGGATCAGGCTGATTTTGAAGCACAAAACCCTGATGCTACCTTCCATGCATACGGTACCTATGGCGCAGGAGTAGCAAGTAGTGATTATCAGACCATTCCTGTACGAAAGTTTGATGATCCGACTGCTCCTTTTGGTGAAAAAACAAGCACCAGAGATATTGTTCTTTCCAGAGTAGGAGATACTTATCTCTTAGCAGCAGAAGCCTACTTGCAAAGTGGTGATGCTGGTACAGGCCTGAATCGCTTGAATACTGTCAGAGAAAGAGCTGGTGTTGCAGCTGCGACTTCTGGGGAGTTTGACCTTGACTATATCCTCGATGAGCGGGGTAGAGAGCTACTTGGTGAGTATCACCGCTGGTTTGATTTAAAGAGAACCAAGAAGTTGGTAGAAAGGGCATCTGCTCACCACTACTTGATCGAAGAAAGCAATTTTGATGGAGCAAACGGAGAGTTGAAAATCCTTCGGCCTATTCCTCAAAGTGCGTTAGACCTTAACCAAAACAGGAGTTTTCCTCAAAATCCTGCTTATAACTAATTGATTAATTTATTAAAGGATGAGTGGATGCAATTGAAAGCACTCACTCATCCTTTTATTTTCTCCCTGAGAATTACCCGCAGCGGTGATTCCTTCCAAACTCGTTATCATGGGTATGTTTAGATTTTACAAATTCTTGGTACTGTTAGGCCTTTGCGGAATATTTTCCTGCAACAATGAACAGGCGCAAGTTGATCAACAAGAAAGTACAAACGTTGTGGTCTCTTCTTCCCTGCCTTGGTCGGAAAGAATGGCGCAGTCGGTGATGCATCGTCATTCAGAAGCCTGGATGATTGAAAATGAAGCGGCCGCAGAATGGGACTATAAAGTTGGATTGTTACTAACTTCTTTCGAGAAATTATACGAAAGAACTAAGAAAGAAAAATACCTGGACTACATCGTAGCCTATGGCAATACAATGATTGCTGATGATGGTACTATTGCTGACTATCAGTTGAATAAGTATAATATTGACATGGTTAATCCGGGGAAAATTTTATTCAACCTCCTTGATAAAACCCAGGATCAAAAATACTTGCTGGCAATGCAAACGCTGCGCAAGCAATTGGATGGACATCCTAGGACGAACGCTGGTGGTTTTTGGCACAAAAAGATTTATCCTTACCAAATGTGGTTGGATGGCTTATACATGGGCACTCCTTTTTATGCCCGATACAATGTTGTTTACGAAAATGGTGATAAAATTGAAGACATCGTTCACCAGTATGACGTAATTCAGGGCCATTCATTAGACGAAAAAACAGGACTACTCTTTCACGGTTGGGACGAAAGTATGCAGATGGATTGGGCTGATAAAACAACTGGCCGTTCTCCAGGTTTTTGGGGCCGCGCATTGGGTTGGTACATGATGGCCATGGTAGATGTTTTAGATTATATTCCCGCCGATCACCCTGGTAGAGCTACCATAAACGGCTACCTGAATGATTTGTCGGAAGCCTTGGTCACTTTTCAAGATGATTCCGGACTGTGGTACCAAGTACCAGACCAAGCCGGTAGAGAAGGGAATTACCTAGAGGCTTCCTCCTCAAGTATGTTTGTTTATGCCATGCTTAAAGGTGTTAGGAAAGGGTATTTACCCGTATCCTATCAGAAAAATGCAGAAAATGCCTATGCTGGTATTCTGAAAGAATTAATAAAAGTAGACCCTGATGGCGAAATTCACATTCACCAAACATGCGGAAGCGCAGGCTTAGGTGGTAATCCGTATCGGGATGGTACTTACGACTACTATGTCAATGAAAAAATAGAGGTAGATGACCCACATGGACTAGGTCCTTTTATTCTGGCATCGCTGGAAATAGAAGCCATCAACCTCTAATTAATCAGACCGTTATTCGTCAAAGTCGGAGGTGAGAAGTGCAACGTCGGAGTAGTTTGGTGCTCCAGAAGAAATTCCCTTACACCCTTACACTTTTACACCCTTACTACCACACAACCACTTTTCCACTCACTCGCCGATGTGCACCATTTTCCAAGAAGAAAAGTTCGTAAAAGTAGACGCCAGCGGCCAGTTGGTGTTGCGCGGTTGGAGACAACAAAGTGAAGGTTTGCTCACGTTGTTGTGGACTAGCATACTGTACCCGCCGTCCTTGGCTATCGTACATTGCCCAGCGTTGTAAAAGCACAGGTTCAGCACATTGCCACTGCCAGGGGCGAAGTCCGCGGGGCCATGCATTGGCCAAGTTACAGTCAAGAGTGTTGGCTGTAGCAGTACTGCTAATAATATCCAGCGTCAGATGGATGATACTGTCACAACCTGCTACGGTACTCAAGGGCACCGTGTAGGTGCCCGCAAGGGTAAATACGGAATCACCAATGGTATAGTTCTCACCGGAAAAAATTTCAACCTCCACTTCAGTTGAGTAGACGGGCTCTGCTGCCAGGTCGAGCAGGTAGAGCGTGTCACAGTCATTTGAGGTGCTGGCAAGGTATTCGTAAGTATCAGGGGCAGTAAGTTGTTGCCCAAACCAGGCGTAACTTTCTCCTTCACAGATGCTGGCTGCTTGCGTTACGGTAGGCGGCGGGCTTACGTTAAGGGTTAGCGTGTAGAGCGTATCACACTGTTCTTGTGTACCATCGAGTATATACTCATAGACACCTGAGGTAGTAAGGTCTTGCTCAAACCAGGAATAGCTTTCGCCTTGGCAAATATCGGCCTCCAGAGTATAGGTGTCGGCGTATTCAAAGCGGAAGGTGCGGCAAAGCTCATAGCCACAATCACTCGTAGATGCTGTTAGTTGCTCACACATCGTGGTGTCGGAGCTTACTTCGCGGCCATAGAAATTGGCGGTGGTGCCAGCACATAGCAGAAGGGTGTCATAGTCGGTTTGCATCTGATCGCCCCATTCGGGAATAAGAAAGCGGGTACGGAAGTAATGGTCACAGCCTTGATTATCGATGACCTGAAAACCTTCGATGATAGGACTAGTGATGAGGTGGGTGGTGTCTGAAGAAGCATCGGAGTTCCAGAACCAGAAGTCGGTATAGTCGGTATTAATGGTCCATACCGCAGTATCGCCGGGGCAGAGGTAAACGTCTTGGATGTCAGCAGTCACGCCTCCATAGTTGAGTGGTGGCACGGATGTCGTATTGACTTCCACCATAGCGGTATCAGGTCCGCAACTGCCCTCCTGGGCAATGTAGCGATAGATACCGGGTTGGTCGCCAGAGCTGGGTTCGTAAAAGTTGTTGTCGATATTTAGTGCGGGTACCCAGTAGCCTTCCTGGTAAGCATCTGGCCCCAAGCCTTGTAGCAAGTTAGCGACTCGATAAGGGCATAATTCCAACGAATAATCTTCACCAGCGTACAGTTCCACCTCGGGTTGTACCCGTATGAAAGCGTAGGCTGCATCGGAAGCTTGCCCGTTGGCGTAAAGATGAAAGTCCATGCGGCGCTCACCTGGGAGTGGGTCGGGGTTGGTGAGTTCAAAGCGTAGGCTCCGGATTAGATCTGCGTAGTCTTCATTGGTGACGGCGGCCAATGGCACGGCCACCAATCGGGTAGGGCTTGCCATATTGATCTGAAACAGCGGGTGTGGAACACTAACGAGCACTTCTTCCCCCAGCTGTTGGATGCCACTATGGATGTCGACCACTAGGGAGTCGACCCCACTTTCCGGAGCACGGATGAATACATCGTCGTCTGATAGTCGGTAGCTGACGGCGCAAAGGCTGTCGCTGATATAATGATCGATAAAGCGCCCGCTGCTGTCGTCTTCGTCCAGGTCCAGGCGTAGTGCGAAATTGGTGCGGAAATCATCAGGCCCAGCCAAGCCACGAGGCGGATTGCCTTCCATGGTGAGGGTGCAAAGGGCTTGGTGGGTGGTATCTTCCAGGAAGATTTCGTGGAAGGTGGAGGACTGAGCTGGTCCTACGATATTGGATGGTTCTGCACCGATAAGGCGATAGCGTTCCTGCTGATAATCATAAAATTTAGCGAGTCCACTGAACTGGGGATACTCGGTGGTGATGGTTTCGCCAAAAAAAGTGTCATTAGGCACTAAATCAATATTAACAAATTGATTAGCGGTACTTTCGATGTGAAAACGAAATGCACTGCCATACAATACGTCGTCTACGAAAACAAAATCTCCTGCGAATGGATAACTGGACGGAAGAGGCGAAAGATAATCGAAAAATTGCGTTTCCAGATTATAGGTATAGACTTGGCTTCCACCAATATAAAGCAGCCCGTCTTGGTCACAAGCTAGGGCACCTGATAGGCTGGGGATTTCGAGCAGGGTATCAAAGCGTACTCCATTGTCCAAAAATAATTCTATTAAGTAGTCAGCATCAGCAGTATAGCCGATACCGATCAAGCGTCCTTCTGGTGTAAAGGTGATGTCTGCAAGAAAGATGGTAGGGTTATTGGTCGGTAGGGTAGTGTAAGAGCAATCGGCTACATTAAATACTCCTATCCTGGAATCATCGCCGCAGTAATAAACTTGGGTGTTGACGGTGTGAGTAAGGAAAAAGAGGAAGAAATTTTTCATAGGATCATGATATTTGAAAACCGCACTACCATAGTGAAACTACGGTAGTACGGTAATGAATTAGAACTTAAACTTACTAACGTTGCTTGATCAGTGTATTAGTGAGCGTTTGGTCATTAAGGATGACCTTTTGTACATAGGTGCCTGCGGGTAGATTATTCAGATCGTCGCTCGTCAGGATGTTCTCTCCTTTAACCAGTTCAAGCGTTTGACGATGTACGCGTTGGCCCTGCATATTATACAACTCGATAATGCAAGTCTGGGTTTCGGTTACGAATAAGCTAGTGGTATAGCGATCCGCAAAAGGGTTCGGAGTAACGGTCAAATGCGAGATTGGTTCTAAAACTGGTGGTTCAGTAGCATTGCCAATTCGTAGTGATGTGCGGTGTAAACCATTTCGGCCCTCCCCCAAGTTACCGTTGTCTTCAATACTTACAATTCCATCTAAAGTAGTGACCGCTGATAATGCTTTAAGTTCCAGGAAAAACAACGGTTCGTCGGCATCAATACTTTGCGCGTTTTCGTCATAAGGAAACCACACGAAACTGACCCGGTTTTCCTCACGCGGAACAATACGGTAAGCATCGGTGAAGTCGACCAACTGACCGGAAAAGACGTTGGTGACCTCTATCGCATCCTCATCAAAATTCAAGGTATAACCAAAGAAGGACAAATCTATATCGGTGCTGGCGTATACTGGTACAAGTGCTGTTTCATTAGCAGCAAAGGAATGGTCTGCTAAAAATATTTCTTCCAGAGCGTAACTGCCTTCTTCTTCGCCACCTCGTCCACCATTCAATGCACAATCTCCCGTTACGTCTCCAATCTTGATCGCTGCGAAATTGGCTCCGTAGTAATTGCTGGAAGAAGCAGGGGCAATAATGCTTGTTGGATAATCGACCTCTTCTACCGGGACGTTGCTTCCGGAGGGAAGTGTCATCCCAAAATAATGCGTAGATGGAATGAATTCCCAATTACGATGAGCATTATCGAAATAAGGATAACCCAGTACTACCCGCTGCATACGAGTAAGGTCAAATGTAGTTATGGTATTACTCCCGTTCATGTCAGCCGCAACAAATTGAGCGGTCTCGGTAAAAGGCGCTGTCAGTTGAATATGCTTACGCGTTTTGATAATATCAAGCGTAGTAATTCCACAGGTAGTGGTGCCAGTGATTTCGTGGTTTGGTGTAATAGTGAGACCCGTAGTAGGAACAGTTTCGCTAAAGTAGCCTGTAACGTCAGATATTGCTATTTCTGGAAAATTATGAAAATAATCAATCTCAATCTCAGCATCTTCCACATGACCACCCGTAGCGTCAATTACTCCTTCGAGCGAACCGAATACGCTACGGCTGGGAGGACAGAAAGCTGTTGTCATGTCCTCTTGTATAACTAGACCTGAGCTACAGCCTCCACCCGGAATAAAGAAGCTGACATTTGAAAAGGTTAAGCTATTTACGCAATCACCGAAAGGAATGGAGAAGTAAATCTTAGCCAGTAGATCATCAGAGATAGAACTTACTGAACCACCAAGATCAACGCGAAAATAAGACCCTGATTGTGGGGTTAATGTGATAGTATTGGGAGAGTTCGCTTCGCTAAGGGCATCGTCATAGATGACAGTTAGACCGAAAGGGAAGGATATTCGTGCGTTTAAACTACTTAGCGAAGACACTCCAGAAAGAAGAACCTCCACGGAATAGCCACCTTCATCTTCGGCTTGAATCGAGCCAAATGAAATTGTACCACATTGAGCGAAAACAGAGAGTGTAGACAATAGAGAGAGTGTCAGTGTCAGGACACTGTTTTTACAATAATTCATTACTCAAAATTTAGATTTAAAAATGGTTTAATTGAGAATTTTGAATACTAGCGCGCTTAAGTAAACTCAAAGTCAAAAAGAGCAATTTGCACAAGCAATTTAAAAAAAAAGTAATGATATTACTATTGTTTTTTTACTTCTTAATACTGATTTAATATTAAATTAATCCACTCTAATACAAATGGTATTGTGACCTTCTTCCCTTTAGGACCAAGTTTTTACAAATAAAAAACGCCGACCATCACTCCGAAGAGTTCCGGCCGGCGCGCAGAAGGGCATTAATCATAGGTGTGAAGTCTTCCTCTAGAACTTATAGTCCAACCGCAGGGTGACATTTCTAGGAGCCTCCATCAGTGCTGGCCGGATAGTGTATTCTTCGTTGAAAACATTCCCCAAAATGAAGGTGGCTTTTACTTTTTCGCTATGTGCATAAGCCAAACGTATATTATGTAACCAGTAGCCATCATTGTCTTTTTCACGGTACTCATTTAGGCCACCGATAAATAATAAGAATAAGGCATCTATGGCTTCCATATGACTATTGTAGAATGACTCTACACCCAAACGCAATTTGCCTAATTCTACCTCGCCGTCAAACTTGAAGCTATTGCGGAAACGGTATTTTAGTACATTATCATTACTCGAAGAGCCGATAGCGTTTTGTCCACCCAGGGTGCTGCCATCTGCTGGAACATTGGTGTCAAATTCATCAAATCGAGGGTCGATGGTTACCAACCCTGTCAGTAATTGAAATGGGACACTACCCAATTTTCCACGCCCGGCGATGGTGAACTCCAATCCTTGGATATTGGTACCTCCAATGTTGAGAGACTGAAAGCCAGAGCCTGTCCAGTTGAATTCAATCATGTCTTCATACTTCATGTAAAAAGCCGTGACATCAACAAAGCCTTCAAAAGCACCCAGTCGATAACCCTGTTTTATGCCAATTTCTGCCGACCAACCTGTTTCTGATTCGAGCGCTGGGCTAGGTTGAATAAAAAATCCTCCAGCATTGGTGAAGATGTATTTTTCGGCAATGGTAGGGTAGCGGTAACCTTGCCCCCAACTTGCGCGAATAAAAGTGCCCTCGGTCGCTTGGTAGTTAAGCCCAAACCGAAATACTGGACGACTTTCTTCTTCTGTAGTGGGAAGTATTGTGCTTTGGATGTTATTGAGCACATAATCGAAACCGGGGTTGTTAAGCTTGTTGTATTCGTAACGGAAACCAAAAGAGGCATTTAGACGTTTGCCAAATTTTTTATCTAATTGAGCAAAGGCCGCATAGTTTTGAGAGGTGAAAGTCGTATCTCCGTACAATTCTGCTTCTACACCAGTACCACTAGCAACCAAGCCACTGGTCAGCACTAGCCCTGAATTCTCAAATCGCCGTTGAAATTGGTACTCGGCGTAGTAGAGGTTGGAACGATTGCTTTGATTGCGATCATTATCATTGTCTACACTGTAAAACCTGCCCAGAAAACGATGACGGTTGTTTTTCTTATCGAAATAAGTAATCGTAGGGTCCAGATTGTAACGAAACCGCTTGCGTGTAGCTTGGGTAGTAGTATCGCCTACGTACGCTGTTTCAATACCTGACCAGTAAAAGTAAGAACCACTTTCACCGGCATTGAAATTACCAGCAAGGCCATAAGTCAGACGGTCGCTGGCACGATGCCGGATATTGAAGTTGGCGCGGCCAAACTTGCGGTATACATCCTTGCGGAAGCTTTCGTCGTTGAGGTAGTAGCCGCCAACAACAAGGTCAACTTTGTCGAATTTCTGGCGATGGCTCAGGCTGGCCCCTAGGCTACGCGGAGCGCTATCCCACCATTTGAGTTCTTCCCGTTTTGGGGTAAGGTGTACGGTAGAAAATAGGGAACCTTTGGTAATGGGCGTTGAGGTAGCGTATGCGGTGCGAACATTGACGATGCCGTTTAGCGCAGAAGAACCATAAAGTGCCGAGGAAGCCCCTTTGATAACTTCAACCTGCTGAATGACTTCCAATGGCACATCATCCCATTGGGGGAAACCAGCATCGGCCTGTAAAATGGGCACATCGTCCATCAAAAGAAGCACACGGCTACCGGCGCCTTGGCTATAGCCTGATCCTCCCCTGATATTGGCCTGACCATCGACAACCGTTACGCCAGGAACTTTCTGAAGGGCATCGTCAAGGGTTAATTTTCCAGTGCTTTCAATAAGATCAGGGCGCAAAATTTCGAGTGAAACGGTTACCTCACTCAACGGTTTTTCGTACTTACTACTACTTACGGTTGCAGTTTGTAGCAGGGTAGCCGCCTCTTCTAGAGCGATATTCCAGGTTGTTGTTTCACCAGCACTGACAGTTAATGTAGCAGAAGCAGTGGTGTAGCCAAGGTAGTTGGCTTTTACTTCATAGGTGCCTGCGGTTAGTTTTAACTCAAAAAAGCCATCATAGTCAGTGACGGTTCCGGCATCACCAGCGCGTACCGTAGCGGCAATAAGTGACTCTCCAGATTGTTTGTCAGTAATGGTGCCACTAATGGTTCCGGACTGGGAAAAAGCCAGGTTAGTGAGAAGCAGACTTAAAATTAGCCCACAGAAACGTGCGAATTGCAGCATAATTGAATGTTTATCCGTTGTTAGATATATCAAGCCTAAATTGATGTTAATTCGATGAATATCGAAATTTAATCAACTTTACTTGATAGGGAACAGCAATAGCAAAAGTTCTCCAGGAAGGGGATTAAGAGCAGTAGTGCTCTTTGGGAGTAAGAAGTGTGAATAGTTGCAAACGTCTTTTTTTCGAATTAATCAGATAATTCAAATTGAGACGCCGCAATATAGACCTTTGCCTGAAAATTTTAAAATTTCCTGTGCTAAATGAGACTATTTGACAATAAAATTCTTGATCAATCCTTTATACTGTCGGCAAAATTAGCCAATATTGCGTCTGAATTAAATCTTATACAAATGAAGAAACTTTTCCTTTTACCTCTTTTCGCCCTAATGTTGGGCAATTTTCAGTTAACTGCTCAAAGCGGTTGTACACCGGAAGAAATGCTGCCGGATACCGTTATCGTATTGCCTTTGCCTTACCAGGACGATTTTCCTGAGCGTGGCATTCAGGATACGGCTTGTGTAGCTGGATACTACGAGACTACGATCCAGTTACGTATTCCTGAAACGCTTACTGTTGGTACAACAGAAGTGGGTATCTCCCAAGTGGAGATTACTAGCCAGGGAATTAGTAACCTTCCAGCCGGTTTCGATTACATATGTAACCCTCCTTCTTGTGTATTCTTGCCAGAAGAAGTGGGGTGTATTCAACTGTATGGTGAAGCGGCTGTCGAAGATGTTGGAATGCATGATTTGAAAATTAATGTGCTGATTACTACGCAAATTGCTGCGCTTCCTTACACCTTACCTGATGGTAACTTGGTGCCCGGTAATTACTTCTTCTTCGTACGCCCTGAAGGTAGTGATAACTGCTTGGTAGACGCTACAGAAGTAACAGAGAATGCTTTTGACCTACGCATCCAGCCTAATCCGTTTTCTGACCTTTCAGAAATTTTTGTTGACCTTCCACAAGGTGGTAAGTACGACTTGCAGGTGTTTAATACACTGGGTACTTTGGTACAGCAGCGGTCTTTGGAGCTTGTAAGCGGCCAGAATTCTTTCCGCTTCGACGGATCTAACCTCGCTACCGGAATGTATATTTTCCGTCTTCAGCAAGGAGCTCAAGCAGCCTCAGGTCGTTTGTTGATCCAACGATAAGGGACAGCATGAAAATAAATATCCATTTATTTTCTGCATAATACTAAGCCCAAGGTAAAAGGATTGATATATAGTCAGATGGTTGGTTTTGCCCAAAATTGACCATCTGACCATTCCTTTTACTACTCGCCTTTATTTGAATAATAGCAACACCAATACAGTGACGTAAGCATTGTTTTACGTCCATATGTAAGGAATTTCGATATTTCCTTATCTTTCTACTGGAACTATCTACTTATCTCCGCCCACTAAACAGTAGAAACTATGTTGCGATTTGTACTCAATTTGCTGTTTGTCAGCGTATTTACTTTGTCTCTTGCAGCCCAGACAGGTTGCCCGGGTTGCTTGATTGATCTACCATTATTACCCGAAGACACCATCTACCTTTCGCCAGCTCCAGATGGGGAAGCTGGTACCTATTACAACGGAGACCTCAGTTTCCGTTTACCTTTAACAACCACTCCTGTTAACGCTTCTGATCCTACCATTCCAGCTGGACTAGATATCTCCCAGTTTACAATTCTGGCAGTAGCAGGTTTGCCTGCGGGGATGAATTGGGAAGCTAGCCAGACCAGCTTTGATACCGAAGAAGGTACCGATGGCTGTGTCAAATTTTGCGGCACGCCATTGCTCCCCGGCCTTTACATGGTAGAGGTGGTTATCGAGGCAGTCGTGTTGATCTTTCCCCAGCAAACTTCGTTTTCTTTTCCTTTGTTAATCAATCCAGCAGAAACAGTAACGGAAGGATTCACTGTTGTTAATAATAATGGTTGTGGATCGGTTACAGCCTCTTTTGTAAACAACGTACCCTCTGGTGGAGTCGAAGGCTTTTCGTACCTGTGGTTCTTTAACAACGGCAATTCAACGACGGCAGAGAATCCTGCTGATCAGACCTTTGATCAGCCCGGTGAATACCTGGTGAACTACCAGGCAATAGTAGATACTACAGGCTTTTTTATGACCCAAGTCAGCATCGAGCAATCTCCTTGTACCGATTTGTTTTCAGCATCTGACCTTAAGTTTGATCTTTTTGATCCCAATGGTGATCACGTATTTACTGCCCCAATTGTTGGGAATGCAACCTTGCCAATTACTTATAATGTTCTCATTCCAATTGGTGAAGGTACTTACGAGTTGCATGTCATTGATGACGATGGAGGATTGGATGGTGCGGATGACCTCTGTGGAATTATTGAATTCGGGCAAGGGGTCTCTGGTCTTTTGCAAGATGATGATGGAGACCTTCATGTCAATATTGAGTTGGTACACCCCGTAGATACCATCCGGTCAAGTGAAACAATCACCGTTTATGAAATACCTAATGATCCAATCCTGGCAATCGCAGAGGATAGCCCTTATTGTGACGGTGAAGTGGTGACGCTGGTAAGCTTAAATTATAACAATTCCCTCACTTGGTATAGGGATAGTGTTTTAGTAGTAGGTGCTACAACAGATACCCTTTTGGTGGAACAAGATGGTAGCTATTGGGCGACTTACACGACGGAAGATGGATGCCTTGCTACATCCTTGCCTATTGCTGTAGCCTTCACAGATAACCCTGAGGGTATTGACCTTATCCAGAATGGAAATTTACTTAGATTGGAAGATGAAAGTAACCTTCCGGTAGATTTCTCGTTTACTTGGTTATACGAAGGAGAATTAATACCATCGGCGACGGAGTTGCTACTATGTGCGGAAGCAGCGGGGACCTACACCTTGGTGATAACGGACAATGCTACGGGCTGTAGTACAAGTGCTGATATTGCTGCGGATTACGATGCTGAGGTGGATTGTACGACACCAACAGATAACATTGTAGATCAGGGGAGTTGGAATTTATTTCCTAATCCATTGAAAAGCTTCCTTTTCGTTGAAGGCCCAACAGGCGCTGATGCCGAAATTCGGATATTTGATGCCCTTGGAAGAGTAGTCATTAGCAAGCAGCCTGTCAGTGGAAATGATAGGGTAGAGGTACAGCAATTGAGCGCAGGAGCTTACTTTTACCAGTTGGTTTCAATAGAAGGAGAAACAATACAAACGGGGACCTTGATGAAGGTCGATTAATAAAAGAGAAAACTACACAATTACTACCGTATGAACATCAACCGATTTGGCATCATTGCTATGATGCTTTTGCTAAGCACGTTTGGATTTAGTCAAAATGATAACAAATTAGACCGGCACGCCATCTCGGCCAGGGTCCTAGGGGTAGACTACAGTACGCCTAATGATGCTGATTTAGCACCCACCGCTGGTCTTGAAGTCAGTTACCGCTATCTAATTACTAAGAATTTTGGCTTGGCCATCCCCCTAAAGATAGGTGTCGCTGATGTTATAGATGACTCCCAAAACCGGAATATCACCAGTTTTGATGCCTTATTACATGTCTATCCTTTTGGTGGCGAGCAAAAGCTGAAACCCTATTTGTTAGGGGGGATTGGTTACGTAATCGAGAACATCGATGAGGGCAATACCCAGATACCAGTAGGTCTTGGCATCAATTACATGTTGGGTAGTAACTCTTACCTTAGTATCCAAGGAGAATACCGGACATCAAGTGTTGAGAACCGGGATAATATTCAGCTTGGACTTGGTTACCTCTATCAGTTTGGAATCAAAGATACGGATGGCGATGGTGTCGCAGACGGCGAAGATGGCTGTCCTGAGATTTTTGGTCCTGTGGCTACTGCAGGGTGTCCTGACTCGGATAATGACGGTGTTGCCAATCAGGATGATGCTTGCCCGGAAGTGGCTGGCCCTGCTGCTACCAGTGGTTGCCCAGATACCGACGGTGATGGCATAGTGGATGCCAAAGATAGCTGCCCAGAAGTAGCAGGCCTTGCAGAGATGATGGGTTGCCCGGATACCGACGGTGATGGTGTGACGGATGCTGATGACCTGTGCCCCACGGATGCTGGCCCAGTTGATCAAGCTGGCTGCCCGGATACGGATGGTGATGGTATTCACGATGGCAATGATGAGTGTCCCAACGATGCAGGTATAGCTGCAAACAATGGTTGCCCCGGAAGTGACCGCGATGGCGATGGTGTTCTTGATGAAGCAGACGCTTGCCCGGATGTTAAAGGTCCAGCCTCCACTCAAGGCTGCCCTGATCGTGATGGCGACGGTGTTCGAGATATAGACGATCGCTGTCCAGATAAAGCTGGTCCTTATACCGGTTGCCCGGATACCGATGGCGATGGAGTTATCGATGCCGATGATCGCTGCCCAGAAGAGGCAGGGCTTACGTCTAACAAAGGGTGCCCGGAAATTGAGGAAGATGTACGTGAAGTACTTAATTTAGCCATGAGAGCCGTTCAGTTTGAGACAGGGAGTTCGGTCATCAAGCCCGAGTCTTTTGTTGTTCTTGATCAGATTGCGGATATCATGAAACGGTACCCTGCTTACCAGTTGCGTATTGCAGGGCATACTGATAATGTCGGAGATGCTAAGAGGAATCAAGAACTTTCTGAGGGGCGGGCAGCAGCTTGTTATGAGTACCTGCTGTCTAAGGGAGCGCGATCTACCCGTATCTCTTACGCTGGCTTTGGGGAAGATTACCCGATCTCACCGAATTCTACGAGCACAGGACGTACACTTAATCGGCGCGTGGAATTTGATTTGATTATTCAGTAGTCATGTAGGGTATTTATATAATATTTCCGGTCTGTCAACTGTCGTTGACGGACCGGAAGTATTTTTAGCCCTAATCAGTTATTTTAGAAAACCTGTAGTTTCCCAATACCGATGAGGACGTTATCTTCATCGGTAACTTGGTACATAAACATACCATTTGACAGCGATGCCGGAATTTCAACATCTAAGGAATTGCTTCCGTTTGAGGTATAATCAACAGTTTGCAGCACTCGTCCTTGTAGATCAATGAAACGAACCTGCCCCGAGGAGGTAAATTGCTCCAGAATGATCGTAATAGATGATGTAGTTGATGCAGGGTTCGGGAAGCTTTTTGCAACAGGTACCCTCAACTCCTCGGTGGAGGTGGCCATGTCAGCTACCTGAGACCAGTAAACAATACGATTAGTTGCTCCTCCACCTAGCGGTGATTCGGAGAGCAGGACTGGTGTGCCGATGCCAGGGGCATAGAAATTGTAAAAATTACGTCCCTTGGCAAGCCCTTGTTCTAAGCCAAAAGCATCCAGTATTGCTTGGGGTGCAAGGCTTCCACCTAGGAAAAAGCTATCCACCTCGACAAGGCTACCTTTCACTAGTAAAACCTCTATTTCTCCAGAGGGGTCACCATCAGACCTTGGTAGAATGATCGAACCATAACCAACGACTTCCCGTTCTTCGGTGATCGTTGTTCGGGTGAATGCTGGTGTCTGGTTCAGACCAAATGCGACTGCAGTTACTTCATAATTTAAGTCATAATAATAGCTTCCTTCCCATTGGTCTTGATAGGTCATTGGTAACTCCATGATGTTCGTTCGGCCCACGTAATCGAATTTGTTGGCGATATAGTCTATTCGATCATTAGCCCCACCTGAAAGAGGGGTTAGAGGCACAGTCAGGCTACCAAATGATCTTCCTGTACGATACCATCCGTCGGCATCTATGGCATCATAGAGATTACTGGTGACTTCAAAAGTAAAGCCTCCGAGAAAAAGTTCAATATCTGAGCTGAAATAATTCAAAGCATCGGTGAAATCGGGATCAGTGGTAGCGTCAGTGTAGACCGTTGTTTCAAGGACGCCCTCGCCTAGTGTACTGTAATCCCAGAGGATATTGGCTCCTTCCTCAGGAAAAGGGGTTCCTGGATCAGTTATTACCAGGGAACTATCCGTAAAGCTCGCCGGACGCAAGAGATCACTTTGTGTAATTGTTACCTGTGAAGCTCCAGGGAGCGCATAAAGAATAAAAATAAAAGCACTGAGGAGTAAAATTGCTTGTCTCATTTTTTGAATTTTTTTGATTAAAGTGCACAGCAACTTCCTTTGGTGATTCGTGGGACATCCACAAAACCAGCATTCCAAAGAAGCTTGACTACTTGTGTTTTAGTACCTTACAAAGGTGGGGACCAACTACAGGTGAGCGGTATCAAAAAATAAGGAAAGAGTATAAAATTGGGAAAGGCGGTATCAAAAACGACGCATATCCTATAAGTCATGGCGCATAGGCGCTATTACTGTAATAACGAACCCGGTGTTTGGCCATATTTATCGCCAAAACATTTGACAAAATAAGCAGTACTATTAAAGCCTGTTTGCATAGCAACTTCGGAAACATTGCCCGTTCCCTGTTGAAGCATCTCTTTTGCTTTTTGCAGGCGGAACGACTGGATGAATTTATTTGACGACTGGTCCGTAAGTGCGTTCAATTTCCGATTGAGTTGGCTGCGGCTAAGGCCTATCTCTCGGGCCAAAAACTCAACACTGAATTGTTCGTCAGATAAATGGGTGTCAATGATGGAACATACGTTTTCTAAAAAGGCCTTGTCAACGGCATTCGTGCCCACCGCTTGTGGTTCGATGGTGTTCGATTCGGAAAACTTCTTTCTTAATAGGAGCCTGGATGTGATGAGGTTTTTTGCTCTTATCCCGAGTTCCTTGGTATCAAAAGGCTTGACCAGGTAATCATCCGCTCCGATCTCCAGACCTTGCATCTTCTCTTCAATAGCAGCTTTGGCCGTTAGTAAGATGATAGGAATATGGCTGGTTCGTTGATCTTTTTTTAGTGTTGCGCAGACTTCATAGCCATCTTTTTTTGGCATCATAACATCACTGATGATTAAATCGGGCAGTAGCTCCAAGGCTTTGTCAATGCCCTCTTGTCCATCGATGGCCTCAATGATATTAAAAGACGAAATTAGGTGTTGCTTAATATAGGCTCTTACGGCATCATTGTCTTCAATGATCAAGGCTACGTGGGCTTCATTTTCCTCGTCACTATCATTGCTGGCAGTTGCCAATATTGGTGTTTCGATAGCAAGGCCCATATTTACCCAGTTTTCTAGCCTACTGGATGCTTCTGAAGCAACTAAGGATGAACTACTTTGAATTTCATGCTCTTTTAGATGCGATGTCCCTTTTTGAAAAATGATGGTAAAAGTAGTTCCTACTCCAGCCTTGCTTTCGACTTGAATCCTTCCTTTGTGTAATTCAACTAACTCCTTGACCAATGCCAACCCAATTCCGCTTCCTTCATCTTCACTCATTTTAGCACTGTCTGCTTGGAAAAAGCGATTGAAAATATTGGTCAGACGGGTAGAGGAAATACCTACACCATTATCTCTTACCAAAATTTCTACATGGTTTTTATGGTCGGTAATCATTACGGCTATTTCGCCATTTTCCTTGGTGAATTTAAAAGCATTAGATAAGAGGTTATAGAAAATTTTCTCCACCTTATCTTTGTCCACATACAAAGGAATATCTTCTTTTTGGGCTACAAAGTTGAATTGAATATGCTTCCGTTTTGCCAGCGATTCAAAAGACATTGCAATACCTTTTAGCATCGCCGGAAGGTTTTGTTCTACCGCAAACAATTCCATTTTATTGGCCTCCAGCTTAGATAAATCCAGGAGTTGATTGATCAATTGCAGTAAACGTTCCGCATTTTGATAAGCTAATTGCAGACGACTTCTGTCTTCAGCTATCTCGGTATTTTTCAATACATCTTTGATGGGGCCCATCACCAAGGTAAGTGGCGTTCGAAACTCATGAGAGATATTCGCAAAAAAACGAGACTTTACTTGGTCCAGTTCTTTAAAGCGCTCTTTCTCTACTCTAATAGTATCGATTTTGTCGAAAATACCGTAAAAGAGGATACCTGAAAAAAGCACTGTTCCTATTTGAAAAGCATAATCGGTGCCCGGGCTAGAAGGGATATAGCCGGAAAGACCCAGTATAAACAATATGGCACCTAAGAATAAAACAATCGCTGAAACCAATAGAATGATAGAAGATTTATCTTTTTTTCGAGCAGATAAAATAATGATTGTCATGCTAATCAATAGCAAAATAAGCGTGAGGTAGTCAGAAACGGTATTTATCCAGAGCCAGTCATCGTAAAACAATTTAAAGACAAGAGGGAAGATCGTTATGAATAAACAATAGTATAAATAGCCTGTGAAAACCTTGTTGTTACGTGCTCGAAGGTCAATGTAGTTGCTTATAAACATCGTGGAGGATAGCAAAATACAGGGCACAATCAATGTTAGGTCTAGTCTTTTTGATGCTTTAGGATGGTGGTTGAAAATTAGCTCTGTCAGGCCGTAGAACGACGCAAAATAAGCGGTGAAAGAGAACATCATTAAAGAGAACCAAATAAAGACGTTTTCCCTAAACATAGCGTACATGAAAAGGCTAACGAGACCGAAAAAGAGCATGGTTCCGGCATAGAAACTCTGTAACGAATTAGTGGTTATTTGATCCCTGTCCAGTATATTTCGAGGGATTACCCTCAGGGTCGACAAACATTTATTAGAGCAAACGAGTGAATTGTAACGCATCTTGAAGTAATACGTTGTTGTTTCTCCCGGGTATAGACTAAATGGAAGGTTACTTCGGTTGCTTGACAGGCTTTTTTCTGATGGCCTTAGGCTGTTGCCTGTGATAGCCACATCTATAACCTTTCCATTTTGAATGGTGTACATCCAAATAGAGTCAATGAATGTAAATAAGCGAAAATAACCATCAAACCTGTCATTGCCTTCATTGGTCAATGTTACGCTTGTCCATAAGACTAAAGGAGCACTGAGTTTTGCATCGTCTTCTAGCGGAATAAACTTAGAGCTTGATAAGCTAAGGATTTCTTCAAAGCTATATGTTGCTTCCTTGTCAAGGAAAAAGCCTAGAGAATCGGTAAAGTTAGGGCTGTTGTTGGTGTTCTCATTAAAGTTATAGCTGATGTTACTTCCGAACATCTGCAAACAAGAAACCAGCAAAATCAACAGGAGTATTGGCCGCTGCATTTTTTAGGCGTTGAAATACAGCGTGGCAGTAATAGTTCCGCTGTTACGGCTTAAAGATATAGCTATTGAGTATAGACTGTATCACAATTATTAAAAGGTTTTCTATTCTCCTGATAGGGGGAGCTCCTATTAGTAACCTATTGACTTCTTGCCAGCCTTGTTCAATTCTTTCCGTATAGCGGCCATACGCAAGGCTGTGGTGGCTGCTTCTACGCCTTTGTTGCCATGTTTTCCACCAGCACGATCAAGCGCTTGCTGCTCGTCATTGGGGGTCAGTAAGCCGAAAATAAAAGGACGCCCCGAAGTAAGACCCAAATTTGTCAATCCCTGAGCTACTGCCATATTGATGTATTCATTATGGGAAGTTTCTCCTTTGATAACGCATCCCAGGCAAATTACGGCATCGCAATTGTAGCGACCTGCTAGCATCCTTGCGCCAGCAGTTAATTCAAAAGCACCAGGAACCTGAATGGTGTGGATGTTATCAGCTTGAGCACCGTGCTTGACGAGGGTGTCATAGCATCCTTCGTAAAGTGCGTGGGTTATTTTTTCGTTCCAATCTGCGACAACAATTCCGAGGGTGAAATCTTCAGCATTTGGCATGCTATCGTTGTCGTAGGAGGATAAGTTTTTTAGAGCACTGGCCATAACTTTGCAAAATAATTGGTTGAAAAAACAAAAGGTAAGGTGTTATCAATAACACCTTACCTTTTATTAGGTTCTAAACAACAGATTCCTGTTTATCCTTGTACCCGAACGAGATACTTTTCAATATCGTTAGCTTGAGGGGTGTTGTGGTACTCCTCTTTGATCGTTTGATAAGCTTCCCGAGCAGCTGCAGCATTACCCTGGCGCTCATTGAGCATGCCTACCTTCATCAGGTAATAAGCAGAAATCAAAGGGTTATTGCTTTTTCCTACTGCTTTATTGTAAGAAGAAAGAGCCTTGTCAAAGTCTCCTTTCTCAGAATAGGCATCACCTAATGCACCAACTGCCATAGCAGGAGTGACATCGCCAGCAGGGCTGAAGTCGCTCAGGTAGTCAATTGCAGCATCAAACTGCCCCAACTGCAAATAGCTGATACCAGCGTAGTACAGTGCCAAGTTGCCTGCTGCAGTGCTGCCGTATTGGTCAGCAATATCAACAAAACCAAGGAATCCAGCTCCAGGGTTGGTCAATGCAAGCGCAAAGGAATCACGTTCGAATTGTACTTGTGCCTGGGCTATTTGTTCAATAGCCTCGTTCTCCTTTGGTAATTTCACCATCTGACGGTAAAGGAGGTAACCACCTACTATTACTAAGAGCCCAACGAGTAGGTAAGTAATGGTATTTTTATTCTCTTCAAAAATCTCATTGATGGATTTTTGCCCTACAGCATCCGCTAAGGTTTCTTCGTTTGGCAGACTGCCTTTATTATCCTTTGCCATTGTTGCTTTTTACTGCGTTTGATTTAAAACGCGGCAAAGATAAACAAAAAAGCGGCAGTACCACATTGTGGACTGCCGCTTTTTTTTCTTATTTGAATTAAATAAGGAATGCCCTTATTTAAAGCCCTGATTTTATGTGAGATATGGGTAATCTTCCTGAAGGTAGTTATCCGTATACAGCTCTGACGCATCGGGTAATGGAGACTCTTCGGCAAATTTGTAGGCATGATCAATTTCTACTTTGACCGCATCCTGGATTGTTTTGATTTCTTTCTCAGTAGCAATTTTACCATCGAGAATTGTTTTTTCAATCATTTTGATTGGATCGCGATCTTGGTATTCTTTGACCTCTTCCTTGGTCCGGTATTTTGCAGGGTCGGAAACAGAGTGTCCTTTGTAGCGATAAGTCCGGATTTCCAGATAGAAAGGTCCTTTACCTGAGCGAATATGTGCTGCTGCTCTGCCTACGGCTTCGTGGACTGCAACAGGATCCATACCATCTACGGATTCGGTAGGCATCTCATAAGAGAGACCTAGTTTAGACATATCCGTAACGTTGGAAGTACGCTCAATAGAGGTTCCCATGGCATAGCCATTGTTCTCAAGGATGTACAAAACTGGAATTTTCCAGGTCATGGCCATGTTAAATGCTTCGTGCAAAGCTCCTTGGCGTGCGGCACCATCTCCAAACATGGTAACACAAAGATTTTCGGTGCCTTTGTATTTTTCTGCAAAAGCGATGCCTGTGCCGATAGGAATTTGTGCACCAACGATGCCGTTTCCACCGAAGTAGTGGTGTTCTTTACTGAAAAAGTGCATAGAACCACCTTTGCCTTTGTTGGCACCCGTTGCTTTGCCAAATAGTTCGGCCATAGCAGCATCAGAGGTAATCCCTCTGCCAAGTGCAATTCCGTGTTGGCGATAAGCTGTAACGATGGCATCTCCTTCTATCAGAGCAGATTCAATGCCGGCAGCCACTGCCTCCTGACCAATGTATACATGGCAAAATCCCCTTACTTTTTGCTGCCCGTAAGCCATGAGCGCTTTCTGCTCAAACTTGCGAATTCTAAGCATTAGGGTATACCATTCCAGGTATTGCTCTTTGCTGTAGGTTGGTTTTTTCTTGCTGGTAGCTCTCTTCTTCGTCGGTGCTGCTGTTGCCATAAGCGAGTTGTCGCTGTTTGATGAATAATTGGTTACTAATTCAGGATCATCATCCCAAGCTTCTAAAGATACGTATAATATTTTACGTTCTATATTGCAAACAAGCGATTCTCAGCTTGGTTTGTTCGCCAAAGGCAAAGAAACGGATTTTTTAGCTTTTGCGGAAAGAGGAATGATAATTTACTGCGAACTCTTCTGGATTTAGCCTCTGATTTTCACTGTTTTTGTAAAAGAATATTGAATAAACAGCATGACGATTACCAGTAGTTTATGGCCTTAAGCCAGTATCTCTGCCTTGATTTATTCTTCTCTTCCTTATATTGGTTATTATTGATATTCTGTTTACCTTTGCGCCCGCCTGACGCAGATAGTCAGGTGATTTATTAAACGTTGCTATAACTGATTCTCGAAATCACTACTGGCGCAAACTTTTATCATGGCAGTTTATCTTTCAAAAGAAAAGAAAGCGGAAATTTTCACAGAGTACGGTGGTACGGACAAGAACACAGGTTCTACCGAAGGCCAAATCGCTCTATTTACTTACCGTATTCAGGAGCTGAGTCAGCACCTGAAGGAGCATCCAAAAGATCATGCTTGTCGTAAAGCACTGTTGACAATGGTTGGTCGTCGTAAGCAAATGTTAACTTACCTGGCCAAGAAAGACTTGGAAGGTTACCGTGGCCTGATCGAAAAATTAGGTATCCGTAATATTCGCAAATAAGCGAAAAGAACTACCAAACGCTGTCTCTATGTTGAGGCAGCGTTTTTTATATTTATTTCATTGCAGCTACCCAACACTATCTTTACGCGCTTGGAGAAAGGAAAATTAATGAGCGCGACCGATTTTTTTCATGTAGTTGCGCTCAAAAATGTTTTATGGGACAAAAGAATCCTATCACTTCGTCCTTCAACTTGCCTGACGGACGAGAAGTGGTTATTGAAACCGGCAAGTTAGCGACCCAAGCCGATGGCTCGGTAGTCGTACGCATGGGAAACACCATGTTGTTTTGTTCTGTAGTCTCTTCTACACAACTACGTGAAGGCCAGTCTTTCTTTCCTCTATCGGTAGATTATCAGGAGAAATTTGCGGCAGCAGGCCGTATTCCCGGTAATTTTTTCCGTCGGGAAACCAGATTGAATGATTACGAAATACTTACATCTCGTTTGGTAGACCGGGCGATTCGCCCATTGTTTCCTGATGGTTACATGTATGATACCCAAGTTATCATCAACCTTATCTCAGGAGATGCAGATGTTCCACCTGATGCCTTGACAGCCTTGGCTGCCAGTGCAGCTATTGCCGTTTCTGATATTCCTTTTGCTGGCCCAATTTCCGAAGTACGGGTTGGCCGCGTTGATGGGGAATATGTGGTTAACCCTAATTTTAGCGTACTTGAGAATGCTGATATGGATATCATCGTTGCAGCCACTATGGACAACGTAATGATGGTAGAAGGCGAAGCTGACGAATGTTCAGAAGCTGATCTCGTAGGAGCTATCAAAGTTGGACATGAAGCTATAAAAGTGCAGATTCAAGCACAGCTTGAGTTAGCTAAGAAGGTAGGCGAAAAAGCAAGCAACAAGCGTCCATTCGAATTACCTCCAGTAGATGAAGATTTGAAAGCAGAGATCAAAAAAATCTCTCACGATGGTCTTTACAAGGTATGTAAAGGTGCTCACAACAAGGAGGATCGTAAAGCTGGCTTTTCTGCAGTAAAAGATGCGGTGAAAGAAAGTCTTCTTGAAAGCAAAGGAGAAGAGTGGATCGCTGAAAACTGGGGAACTGCTAAAGAGATGCTCTATAAGTACCAAAAGGAAGTTATCCGCGAGATGGTTATGGGAGAAGGTGTACGCCTTGATGGCCGTCTACCAAACGAAATTCGCCCAATTTGGTGTGAAACCAGTTACTTGCCTTCTACGCACGGCTCTGCTATCTTTAATCGTGGAGAAACGCAAAGTTTAACTTCGTTGACCTTAGGTACGAAGTCAGACAAGGCTATGGTAGATAAGGCTTTAGGCCTTGTTTTTGATGATTTTATCTTGCACTATAATTTCCCTGCCTATTCTGTGGGTGAGACCAAGCCAATGCGTGGCCCTGGTCGTCGGGAAGTAGGACACGCCAATCTTGCCGGACGTTCTTTGCGTAAAGTATTACCAGAAGAGGTGCCTTACACCATTCGTATCGTAAGTGATATTATGGAGTCAAATGGCTCATCTTCTATGGCTACTGTTTGTGCAGGAACACTAGCACTGATGGATGCAGGTATCCACATTGCAGCTCCTGTTTCAGGTATTGCAATGGGTATGGTTGCTGACGAGAATCGCGTAGTTATCCTTTCTGATATTCTTGGTGACGAGGATGCAGTGGGAGATATGGACTTCAAACTGACAGGAACCCGTAAGGGGATTACCGCTTGTCAGATGGATATCAAAATCGAAGGATTACCATACGAGGAACTGACCAAAGCATTGGAGCAAGCTCGTACTGGTCGTATCCACATCTTGGATGAAATGGCTAAGGAGTTGGCTGAACCTCGCGAGGATCTCAAGCCACACGCACCACGTATTGTTCAGGTACACATCGAGAAGTCGTTCATTGGAGCGGTTATCGGACCTGGCGGTAAAGTTGTTCAAGAACTACAAAAAGAAACCGGTACCGTCATCAATATCGAAGAGGTAGATGACCACGGTGTAGTAAGTATTGCGAGTAATGACAAAGAAGCTATTGATAAGGCCGTTGCTGCCATCAATCGTATTGCCTTTACTCCTAAGGTTGGTGAAGCGTACGATGCAGTTGTAAAGACGATTATGCCATATGGTGTATTCGTTGACTTTAGCGGCCGTAGTGGATTACTTCACGTATCTGAAATCAGCCACTCTCGCATCGAAAACGTAGAAGATCATTTCAGCGAAGGAGATGAAGTTCGGGTGAAACTGATCGACGTAGATAACCGTACAGGTAAGTTGCGTCTTTCTGCGAAAGCGCTTATCCCTCGCCCAGAAGGAGGTGGAGATCGCCGCGATGACCGCAGAGATGATCGCCGCGGAGGTGGAGATCGCCGTGACGACCGCCGTGGAGGTGACCGTCGTGATGATCGCCGTCGTGACGATCGTCGTGATGACCGTCGCCGTGACTAGCATTTTCCTCTTCGGAGATAGAATATTAAGCCCCGGGTTAGAAATAACTTGGGGCTTTTTTATTGTTGAAAAGGAACTAATACCAACAAAGTTTCGTATTTTCAGGAAAATAATGTAGTCTAATCAAAGTGATGCAAGCAACAATATGGGGTCCTTAAACGTATTTGAATAAGGAGTTACTGCTTGCCAATATTTCACAAAAGGTACCAAATGAATTGTCCATGCGTCAGTTAAAGATCACAAATAAAATTACCTCAAGAGAGAGCTTAGCGCTTGATAAGTATCTCACGGATATAGGGAAAATTTCGTTGCTTTCAGCGGAAGAAGAGGCCGCCTTGGCACGCCAAATTCGGGAAGGTGATCAGGAAGCTCTGGATAAACTTACCAAAGCAAATCTACGCTTTGTAGTTTCTGTCGCAAAACAATACCAAAACCAAGGATTGTCATTACCTGATCTTATCAATGAAGGCAATGTTGGATTAATGAAAGCGGCACGCCGCTTTGATGAAACCAAAGGGTTCAAGTTTATCTCCTACGCAGTATGGTGGATTCGACAGTCTATTTTACAAGCAATTGTAGAGTATTCTCGGATTGTTCGTCTACCATTGAATAAGGTAGGTTCTTACCACAAAATCAACGGAGCTTTTCGTTCTTTTGTTCAGGAGTTTGAGCGTGAACCAACGAATGAAGAACTAGCTGAATTACTGAACATCACTCCTAAGGATGTAGCGAATGTCCTTAAAGGAAACACCCGTCATGTTTCTGTAGATGCCCCTGTATCTTCAGAGGAGGGGAGTGCTACCATGTTGGATTTTATCACCTCAGGTGATGAAGACCTTCCGGATAATCAGCTGATGGAAGAATCACTTAAGGAAGAAGTACAGCAAGGATTGTCAATTCTATCTCCTCGGGAAATAGAAGTACTGTCTACTTATTATGGCCTTAATGGCTATAAAGCACTTACGCTAGAAGAGATTGGCGATTTATATGGGCTCACACGCGAGCGCGTCCGTCAAATCAAAGAAAGAGCTATCCGTCGCCTGCGAAAGTCTTATAATCGTAATATGTTAAGGTCTTTCCTGGGATAGATGAAAAGTTTATTTATAGCTTGAAAGAGCCATTCGTACTTAGTGCGAATGGCTCTTTTTGTGTGCTCCTAATAGTAGAAAGAACAAGAGCAGGTCGCCCCATTGGCCAACCTGCTCTTCTTTATTAGCTGGTTAACCAGCTAACCATTTTGATAAAAAACTTAGTTTTTCGCCAAAATGTAGGTGTAGATAGCATTGGTAAGATCAAGTGTTACCGTATAGTTACCCGATTCTGCAACGGGAATATCAGCACCGCCGTACTCCATTTTGCCATCGGTATCATTGTCACCAAGGTCCAGATCCCAGCCATCATTGACCCGGAATTTAATATTTGCACCGCCAACCAAGTCTATATCAACGGTCCAAAGGCCAGTTACTTGGTCATAGTTCATATCGGTATCAGTATCCCATCCTCCTGGAGTAGCATCGCCAATAATTCCCCAGTCAGTTCTTAAAGAACTGTGAGTGAGTGTGTTAATATCTACCGAGAAACGGTAAACACCAGCAGTGCCAAGTACAATATTATCTCCATTAGCATCTAAAGTACCGTCGGCACCAGTGTCTCCCCAATTGACATCCCAGCTTGGGCCATCAGCGAATTTATGTTCAGCACCATCTTCACCAATGTAGAGGTAGCCGTCAAAGTTACCATCACTATTAGCTGAATAGATGACTGTTGCTTCATTTTCTACATCCCAACCCTGATAGCTGCCTGGAACTTGTAGTTTGGGGTAGTCAATCTCCACAGCTACCGGAGAAACACTCACGGTTATGGCTGCTGAAATCAATTCATCCAGTTCGCCGCTAGCAGAAGCACGTACGCGAATTTCCATATCAGTAAATTCACCACCGGGTAACCCTTTAGCCACCATAATATTGTTGACCTTAGAATTGACTACTGAAACATCATCACTCGTAGATGTGCCCAGCTCAACAGCTTCTGCAAAGCTATTTCCAGCGACATCTATCTCTACTTTGTAATTGACAGCCGCCGCAAAGCCAAAGTCGGCAGGAGTCCAGCTGATGGTGGCAAACTCATCGGCAAGGTTATCTTCTGTAATGTCTACGGATAAACCTGCTCCAGGGGAAGTGATCACCGGTGCATCACCCAATTGGGCCACTACGAGGTCGCGGTCGTCTTCACAGCCGAAAGCAAAAATGCTCAGTGCAAGGGACCACATGAAATATTTTTTTAACATCATTTTTATGTTTTAGCAGAAGAATTAGCAGGTTCAAGGCTGCTAATTTTTGCTTGTTTTTCAAAAGGGGAGCTAGAACAAGATGCTTTATCCGACCTTATTCTAGTTCCCGTTCTAATTACCTTAATATCCGTCGTTCTGAGATAATTTAGGATTTACTCCTAGGTCAGAAGAAGGAATAGGGAATACATCTCTAAAACCAGCAACGCTAGTACCTTCGAGTGAATTACCCTTTAGGGGCCAGTGGTAGGTACCATCGGTAAACTGCCCGAAGCGCACAAGGTCTGTACGACGGTGGCACTCCCAATGAAGTTCGCGGGCCCGCTCATCAAGCAGGAAGTCCAAAGTCAGCTCGTCAGTAGTAATGTTACCTGCTCCGGCCCGGTTGCGTACGTTGTTGACGTAATCCAGCGCCAGCCCTTGATCGCCATTTCCACCTCGGAGGGTCGCTTCAGCGTACATCAAATAAGCATCAGCTAAACGGAACATCGGGAAGTCTGTATCGGGGAAGGTCAAATCCTTACCTGGGTTACCTGCACGGTCTACATTACGCCACTTAGCAATAGCGTAACCTTGGGTAAACTGAGAAACGTCGGTGATTTCCAGCGTTTGTCCCTCAGTGAAGAACATCTTACGGTCATCATTCGAGTTAGAGATAATAGAATAGGTATAGTCAGGCTTGCCTAGGTACAATTTGATGGTGTAATTTCCACCGCCAGGTACTGCTATGTTATCGCCACCGCTTTCTAGAAGCGCATCAGCACCACTGTCCCCAAAGTTAATATCCCAGCTATCATTAGCGCGGAATTTCACCTCACCGCCCGTTAGGTCTGTAGTGATTTCCCAGGCACCATCAGCCTCGTTGTAGGTCATGTCGGTATCACTATCCCAGCCACCAGGAGTAGCATCGCCAATAATGCCCCAGTTGGTAGGTGTAAGGGTGTAGGTTAATGCGTTCAAGTCAACGTCTACTTGGTAGAAACCAGCTGCTGGAGCGCTGATGTTGTCACCTCCTGGTTCTAACGTCCCGTCGGCACCGGTATCGCCCCAGTTGGTCGCCCAGCCTCCATCAGCAAATTTGAAGCCTAGTTGGTCAACCGGGAAATAGATATATCCGGTATATACACCATCGTCATTCAAAGAGGCCAGGGCTGTATTGTCATTCTCTGGATCCCAACTCTGGTAATCACCAGGAACATTAAGTAAGGTATAATCACCTGAACCGAAAACAGGTTCAACGACACTACCACCCACTTCTGGGAATTTAGAGACAAAAGCACTGGTGGTACGGGTACCACCCCAGCCACCGTCCATGCCGAATTCCGAGGCCTGCATGTCGCCACCAATAGCAGCGTGCATGATAAAGGTCATTCCCCCCCAAGTGCGGGTATTGGCACCGTCGAATAGGACAGGGAAAATAATTTCTGAGGAGTTATCATTGTCAGCTAGGAAGAGATGGCTGTAATCTTCCTCAAGTTCATAACCTGCATTAATGACTTTTGTACAAAATTCAACACAATCTGCAGCACGGCTCTGGCCAGTGTAGGATTCTGCATTGATATACAGCTTGGCAGCCAACATCCATAGTGCCCCTTTGTCAGCACGACCATATTCATTGGCACGAGGATCAAGCATGTCAGGTTCAATATCCTTGATTTCATCTTCTAGCCATTGGAAAAGATCCACTGCGCTGATTTGCTCAGGCAAGAAGAATCCGACACCATCGGCTTCAAGAACAAAAGGAACATTCCGGAACATATCAAGTGCATGCCAGTAGCTCAATGCACGCAGAAAACGTGCTTCCGCACGGTATGCTACCATCTCTCCTTTGAGGTCACTCTGTCCGCGACCATCCAATTTCTCATCGGTAGATTCCCGGAGGAATTCATTACACAATGCGATTTGGAAGTACAAGCGGTCGTACATGGCTCGGATAAACTCGTTATTCGCATCCCAGTCCATGTCTTCAAAGTCGTGGATGTTACCGTCATTCCAAGCAATTACGGCTTCATCTGTAGAAAGCTCCTGTGCTTTCCAGTACTGGCGTAGGTAGGTAGAAAAGCCTTCGTCAATACCATTGATATCAGGTTGCCCTGAAGGGCCTTCCTGTCCACTCAATGAAAGACCAGCATATAATTTTGCCAATACCTGACGGTAAGCACCAGGATCGGTATAAACAACATTTGCAGTTGTATCGTCTGGGTCAATGGGTTCAACTTCCAGATCGCTAAAGCACGATGTTGTCAGGAACACCAATCCACCCAGCAAAAAGAGGGTATTTAAAAGATTGTTATTTCTCATCTTAAAATGCATTTAAAGTTTACTAAAAGTTCAAATTAACACCGAATAGAATGGTCCGAGAACGTGGGTAGATATCATTATCGATACCAAATTTGTCATTCTCAAATACATCAGGATCAATACCCGTGTAATTGGTGATTACAAATGGGTTTTGCATGGTTGCGTATAAACGCAGATTACCACCCCGATCAGTGCCAAATACATTTGTGAACCGATAGCCCGCCGTGATGTGGTCAAGGCGAATGAAAGAAGCGTCCTCTAAAAAGTAGTCGCTAAAATACTGAGGAACGTTATGTCCAACACTGTTGATTTGGCTGTGTACGTTACCCAGGAAACCTGTTGAGTTAACGATGCTGTTGTAGTTTGAAGAACTAACAAAGCGGTTGTTGTAAACGTAGTTGCCAATATTTGCACGCCCGGCAAAAGAGAAATCAAATGCACCGTAGTTGAAGTTTGATGTAAATCCGAAGAAATAATCAGGTGCAGGGTTTTCAAAACGGTAACGATCGTCAGGAGAAACAACACCATCGCCATTACGGTCTACGTAAAGGCCTTCAATTGGGCGGCCAGCTTCGTTATAAACTTGCTGGTAGACATAGAAAGAGTTAGTAGGGAACCCTACAGAGTGAATCTGGATATTGTTACCTACACCACCCGAAATGCCACCGGTTTCAAAGCCCTGGAAATCAGGATCGTCACCAAGTGTAAGGCTGGTGATTTCGTTGCGGTTGCGAGTCATGTTTACACCTAGAGACCATTCTGCTTTAGCAGTACGTACTGGTACGATATTTAAAGACACTTCGAAACCTTTGTTTTCCAAGGTGCCAATATTGGCAGGGATATTATTGGTCAAGTTGGTACCAGCTGCAGGGCGGGTAGTTGTCAACAAATCTTCTGTATTGCGCTGGTAAATTTCGAAAGAACCGTAGATGCGGTCATTGAAAAGACCAAAATCAATGGCTGCATTATAGGTGGTCGTTTCTTCCCATTTTAGGTCAGAATTGTAACCACCTGGGCGGTTTGTAGGCACAAATTCATCGCCAAATTGATACTGTGCATTAGACAAGCTAATGGTATAAGTAGGAATGTAGGGGTAGAAGTTATCACCAAGGTCTTGCTGACCTGTAACACCCCATCCCACTCTCAATTTCAAGCTGTTAAGGAAACCTGCAGGGTTGTCTCCGTCAATAAACTTATAAGCCAAGGCTGCAGCAGGGAAGATACCGTAGCGGTTCTTTTCAGAGAAACGGCTGGTTCCGTCCCGGCGGATAGTACCTGTGAGTAAAAGGCGATCATTGATAGTGAAGTTTAACCGACTAAACAAAGAAACCAGGTAATACTCACGAGCAGTAAGAATTTGCACTACGTTTTCAGGCGTGCCTGCTAAATCACTGCGGTTATCTTCTTTCTCAAATTTGAAGTGCTGATAACCATAACCGGCCATGATATCCAGGCGATTTTTGCCCAGTTCCTTTACGTAGTTAAGGTAAAAGTCGAAAAGCTGATTCGTAATCTGTTCATTGTAGCTATTGTCTGTTCCGCCACCTGTAGCAGCATCATAAACAGCGCTATAAAAGCCAGGCTCGAAGATTGTACCTTCTCCGTTGGCCTTATCATAACCCACATTCATATTGGCACGTAGCTCAGGAAGAAACTCGAAACGATAATCGACTTGGACGTTTCCAATGAAGCGGTTGACTGTCGCCTGGTCATCTTTCAACTGTAACTGTGCTAAAGGGTTGGCGGAAGCCAGTGTATTAGGTGTGCCGTCGTTGTTTACGAAGGTGAAATAACCGCCATAAGGGCTTTCTGGATCTAATACCGGTTGGGTTGGATCGAAGAATACTGCCGCTCCCAAAGCACCACGGTTGGCAAATTGGTTCTGGACATTCACTCCTTTTATGTTAGCCGTCACCTGCAAGCGATTGTCGAGAAAGCCTGGCGTAAGGCTCACACCGTAGGTGGTACGCTGGAAATTATCTGTTAGCAACAAGCCATCCTTATTGGTGTATCCCAAAGAAACACGGTAAGGAAGAACATCTTTGATGCCACCAGAAATACTGACGTTATGGTCGTGGGTAATACCTGTTTGGAAGATTTGATCTTGCCAATTGGTATTCGCATCTCCTAAAAGGTCAGCATTAGCCGGGAAGCGTTCGTTAACCAGTGTCCGGAATTGATCAGCAGACATAACATCTACTGTTTCCTGAATAGAACTGCTGGCAAAGCTACCGTTGTAGTTAATTTTGACTGCTTTGCCTAAGCTACCTTTCTTAGTCGTAATAATGATGACTCCGTTTGAAGCGCGTGAACCATAAATAGCAGTTGCAGAGGCGTCTTTGAGAACGGTCACATTTTCTACATCATTAGGATTAACGAGATTCAAAATGTTCCTTCCTCCAGCAACACCACGTGATTCTACAGGCACACCGTCGATCACGACTAAGGGATCATTACTGGCATTCAAGGAAGATCCACCACGAATACGGATGGTAGCACCGCCACCAGGATCACTGCTGGGAGAAATAGAAACACCAGCAACTTTACCGGCAATCAATTCCTGCGTGGAAGTGATGGCCCCCCTGTTGAAGGATTCGCTGCTAATGGTTTCAACAGAGCCAGTAGCATCCTCTCGTTTTACGGTACCGTAACCAATTACAACTACTTCGTCGAGTATGGTGCCGGAGCTCATCTGTACATTCAGGATATTGCTGGCAGTTACTTTGACTTCTTGCGTGCTGTATCCTGTGTAGCTAAAAGATAGAAGGTCGTAACCTTCGGGCATTACCAATTCATAGTTGCCATCAATGTCTGAGATGGTGCCACTTGAAGTGCCGACAACCAGAATGTTGGCCCCAATAAGGGTTTCACCCGTTTCTGCATCTGTTACTTGTCCGGTAATGGTACGCTGGGCTAGCATTAGGCCAGGCAGTATAACCATTGCGATTAGCAACAGGGTTAAATTGTGAAATTGTTTCATGCTAAATACTTAGTGTTTAGAATAATTCAAGCGTTTTAATAACTAATGAGAATCCAATGGAAGCGTAGAGGAGATCTACTTTCCAATCGGTTTAAAAAAACGGCTTAAGGATAGGACGTTGACACTACAACAATACACAAAGATTGTAAAATCTTTAATAACAGAAGAATGATTTACGTCATCTTTTTAAAGTAATAAAGGTGAATACCCATTAATCGTAGGATGTTAAGGGAGAATGCGAAATTAATGAAGGCTAGAGGAGTAAAATGGTTTTTTCTGAAATAATTTGGCCATCGTAAATAGATAGCGTCATTAGATAAATTGGCCAAACTCCTGATCTGCTCGCCACCCATTTAAGAAATCTCTGGTGTTCATACGACGTTTTCCGGGTACTTGAAGTTCAAGAACTTCTAAGAATCCATCCGAAGTAGCGATTTTAAAATCGTTTTTCCCGTCAGTAATAATCGTACCAGCTTCCAACTGATGTTTTTCCTTGTGTGGAATGGTTTTTAATATTTTCCATTTTTTACCCTCCAAGGTAGTCCAGGCGGTAGGGTAGGGGTTAAGGCCACGAATAAAATCGTGCACTTTTTTTACAGGTTGATTAAAATTAATTCTGGTGTTTTCTGCCGTTAACTTTGGAGCAGGGCTGGCTTGTTGATGATCTTGCTGTTGGACATCTATTTCTTCTGCGGCGACGGCATCCACTGTTTTTACGACCGTTTGGGCTCCTAATACCATCATTCGATCATGTACTTCACCAACCGACTCGTCTTCTCCAATGTTCATTTTTTCTTGGAAAATCAAATCACCTGTATCTATTTCTTCCTGAATGAAAAAGGTGGTCACCCCTGTTTCTGTTTCACCATTGATAACTGCCCAATTGATGGGGGCGGCTCCGCGGTATTTAGGAAGCAAGGAACCGTGTAAATTGAAGGTGCCCAATCTCGGCATTGCCCACACTGCCTTGGGGAGCATCCTAAAGGCAACAACGACTTGCAAGTCAGCCTGATAATTGGCCAAGGCTGTTAAAAAATCTGGCGATTTCAGATTCTTAGGTTGTAAAACCGGTATTCCTTTGGCTACAGCATACTTTTTTACTGCGGACTCCAGTAATTTTTTGCCGCCACGACCGCCCATTTTGTCAGTTGCGGTGATAACGGCAACAACATTATGTCCTGCTTCGATCAATGCATCCAAAGAGGAAACAGCAAAATCGGGGGTGCCCATAAAAATAATTCGTGGCTGCATAGTAAACGGTTAACCTTTTTTGTAAAATGCTAATGTCGCAAATATACCCCAACTTGTTGAAAGTGATAAAATTCAACACAGGCTCTGAAAAATGATTATTTTGGCCCTAAATTACGTGTAATACTAAATATATGAGCGCTGAATTTTCGTGGCAAACAGCTGATGGCATTAAAATATACGGTATCGATTGGCCCTGTGAAAAGCCTTGTGCTGTAGTGGGGGTTATTCATGGCTTGGGTGAGCATATACATCGCTATGAGCACCTTGTGGAATACTTCCATCAGCACAATATCGCAGTTGTTGGCTATGACCGTCGTGGCCATGGCCGGAGTGGAGGGAAGAAAGGCCATACGGTTAGTTACAAAGCCTTTTTGGACGAAATTGGGCAGCTAGCTGTAGAGGCAGAGGAGCGCTATCCTAATGTCCCTCTTTTTCTTTATGGTCACAGTATGGGGGGCAATTTATTGCTTAACTATATCATAAGGCGTCATCCCAATGTTAAAGGAGCGATTGTAAGTGCACCTCATATTCGCTTAGCTTTCCAGCCTTCAGTTGTTATGCTGACGATGGGGCGGGTGATGAAGAGGATCTTTCCTGGTTTCACGCAACCTAATGGCTTGGATGTTGAGCAAATATCCCGCGATAAAGGAGAAGTAGAAAAATACATAAACGATCCCTACGTACATAATAAACTTACTGCTATTACTGGAATGAGTATGCTGGAGGCCGCAGAGGCACTCGATAAGTATAAAGGTGCTTTTCCCGTACCACTGTTATTAATGCACGGTGGTGAAGATGGACTTACTTCGCCTCAGGGAAGTGAAGATTTTGTTGGGCGAATAACAGGCAATGTTACCTTTAAAAAATGGGAGGGATTGTACCACGAAATCCATAATGAACCCGAAAGGGAAGAGGTAATGGCTATGATGGTAAATTGGATCAATGAAATGGTTTAAGGCCGTAAGCCCAGGTAGAAACCTTAAACGACTTCAATAACAGAATTAAGTAAAGTTTAAATAAATGGCACGTAAGGTAATCTCCAAAGGAGAAATTTTCATTTTGATAATTTTAGGTTTTGCAATCCTCACATTTGCGCTGCAAAAATGTGGTGCAGATGTCATCAAGACCTCTGAAGATTCAGAAATTATCCAACGGCCTCACCAGTAGTTGTCTGAGAAGGGGAGGATTACTGTTTAATGATCCTGAACCAATAGTATTGCGTACCATCAGTGTAGCGGAGAAAGTATAAGCCAGCAGGGAATGTCCTCATGTCTATGCGATTGGTAATAGACTTCCAGGTTGTTAAATAACGACCAGTGTGGTCAATGAGCACAAGTTCTCCACTTTGCCAGTTTTGTACATCCACCCATCCTGATGTAGGGTTTGGACTGATAATCAGTGGGAAACTGTTGGGGGTTGAAACAGCCGATACGTCGACGTTGATGGTTTGTGCAATTGCAACGCCGCAATAGTTATTGCTGGCACTTAGGCTTACTTCATATACGCCAGGGCTACTGTAAGTATGTACAGGGTTCTCTAGTGTGCTGGTGTTTTCGTCTCCAAAGTTCCAGGAAAAATTTGTGGCATTGAGCGAATTGTTCTGTAAACTAATCATCAAGCCATCAGTGGTAATCTCAAAAGAAGGAATAGGGGGAACCACGACCGTAATTTGCTGATTGCTACTGGCACTGCTAGTACTGTTACTAATGCTTAAGTTTACCGTGTAAATGCCAGGTTCCGTAAACGTGACAACAGGTGCGACTACTGTGCTGCTAGTAGGGGTACCACCTGGAAAAGTCCATGCTCGATTATCTACACTACCTGTCGATTGGTCTTCAAATAAAACAACCAAAGGAGCGCATCCTTCAATACTGCTGCTGCTTATTTGTGCAACAAGCGGCTCGCTAAGGCTTACTAACAGATCGTAAGTAGCAGAACCGCATTCATTCGCAATACTAAGTGTTACTGGATATTCTCCAGGCCCCGGAAAGGTAAAGGAAGGATTTTCCTCCGTACTGCCTTGCCCTGCTAAAAAACTCCAATTCCAACTGTTTCCACTACTGGTATTGGCAGAAAAAGACACATCGTTACCATTGGTGAAATAGGAAGGGTTACCTGTTGGTAAGGGTAAAATATTTACATTGATAGCTGTAGTAATGATCTCAGCAAAACAATCACCTTCAGGAAGAAGTGTCAAGCGGTAACTTCCAGTGAAAGTTTCATTTGCTTGAAAGTGGAGGCTATCGGTTTGAGTGCCAGTTAAAACACCTGGAGCTTCTACCAGGTCACTCCATGTTCCATCCACAAGACGTTGCCATTGAAGGTTGTAGTTATTACCTGAACTCAAGGCAATGAGTGTAAGAAGCGTGCCATTGCACACGGTGGTGTCTCCGGTCAGTGCCATCAGCGTAGGTGCGGCAAAAAGTTCACCTTGTGGCAAAGCCATTATTGATGTTGTTAATCCATCGTTGCCATTTTCTGCTCCATTACTACTTTCTCCGCAGCTCGTTGAGTTAATACTCAAGCCTGCATTTCCACCTGTAAGATCAGCCAGAAGGGATGTATTGGATTTTAAGATTCCTCCACTACCGCCACCGCCGGGGCCAAAGCAACGGTCAGCATTGCTATTGTTTACCGTCGCTCCGTCGCCTCCCTGAGCCGCGATTTGCACTTCACCGCTGACGGAATTGGTTAGGATAAATATACTTCCTCCTGCACCGCCGCCGCCGCCACCATCACCATTAAGGTTATTGGCATTATTTCCATTGCTGAGAATATGCCCGCCCGCAAAGTTGATAGCTTCGGCTTTGATGAAAATGATTCCGCCACCGTTTCCGCCACCGGAAAGTGTATTGTTGTTGGCATGGCCGCTACCGCCGCCGCCGCCAAGAAAGGCTAGCGAACTATCATTCAGTAGTGTTTTTCCTCCTCGGCCAGGGAAATCACCATCACAGCCAAAAGTGCTGGGTTCATTGTTGCGGCCACCTTGTCCACCTGTAGTAACTAAGCTCCCGCCGCCGCCACCACTGTTGTGGTCATTGCCGCCACCTCCACCGTTAGCTTGTGCGCCACGACCAAAAGGTTCACTGCTATTGGCAGCACCTATTCCTTCGCCTTTCGGAGCCCCTCTCCAATTGTTGTCGGCATAAGCAAAATCATTCGCATTTGTAAGGAAGTTGCAATTGTTGTCTTCTATGCTAATAGGAGCTCCTCCCCGAAAGCCACTTCCACTAGCATCAATATCAGCATTTAGCGTAAGTGTGCCGGTTACTTCTATTGCTATAACACCACCAGTGGCTCCGTCCCATAGGGCGGGAGTCAGGGTATTATCTACACTTGCATCCTGGTAAACCTGAAAGCCAATGACTTGGGTATTATTGCCACTGTATTCATTGACGAGTGCAAATTCAAGGCTTATTTCATTTCCGGTGATACTACTTATGCGGTTGTACTCGTATTGGCCAGCACCATTCAAGTCAGTGATGTTTCCGTAATTATCTGTATTACTAAGATCAATATTAGCTCCATTCATTTGGAGAATGATTAAGCCCATGCCTGGAGTAAAATCACTAGCATTCTCAAGTAAGAGTGTATTGGTACAGGTATTCTGGCTGGCCAATTGCCCGTAAACATTGATTTGTCCGCCTATACTTGTTTGGCAAAAAAGAAAGATAGGGAGTAAAAAAACACAAATTAAACAAGTGTATTTCATAGGGTATTTGGGATGACGAAGTGAAAGAATTGTAAAAATAAGCTATTTTCGGAAGAGCTTATTTGGGACTAGTTTAAAATATTTTCTGGATTCTTCCGGCTTTTTAATAATTTGCGGCCTTAACATACGTTAAGAGAGCGTGTAAAAAATAAGTTATCCAACTTTGGGGTTTACAAAAAGCGAAAATTACGGACCATTGGAACGTGAGGAGTACTTATATAGAGACCTTAAAACAAAGTTGTATAGCCTGTTTTAGCTCAAACTACTAAGGACTTATTCATAAAAAACGATGAACCACATGTTCAACCACCTCCTTTTGTTTTTCCAGACAGCTAATATCGGAACGGAAGAACCAACTCAAGAAAGTGAGAGTTTATTTTCAATTATAGCTAGTAGTGGTACCATGGGTGTCATTATTGTAGCTATTTTGTTAGCATTGGCCGTTATTGCTACTGTTATCTTTATTGAGCGTTATGCGACAATTAAGCAAGCAGGGCGGGTAGATGAGAACTTCATCAATAATATTCGTGCCAATGTTTCTTCAGGTAATATTGCTGGTGCAAAAGCACTCTGTCAGTCTACAGATTCTCCTGTAGCACGTATGGTAGAGAAAGGCTTGCAGCGTATCGGCAAACCCTTACGTGATATCGACGCTGCTATCGAGAATGTCGGTAACCTGGAAATCTTCCGCTTGGAAAAAAATCTCAGTACGTTGGCTTCTATTGCTGGTGCAGCGCCGATGATTGGTTTCTTTGGAACAGTAACAGGTATGATCGCAGCCTTCCAGAAAATGGCAACAGAAAAGAATGTTGCGCCAGATCAATTAGCAGAAGGTATTTACCAAGCCCTGATCACCACTGCAGGTGGATTATTTATTGGTATTTTAGCTTTTGTGGGGTACAATATTCTTGTTTCCAGTGTAGAGAAAGTTGTCTACAAAATGGAGCGCACGACTGTTGACTTCATGGATCTTTTGCAGGAGCCTACCGTATAATGTAAAGGCGCGATACATCGCGTCTTTTATGACTTTAGGGAGTTCGCAAAAAATAAATTACCATGGGGTTTAAGAAAAAGAACAAGGTTAGTGCAGAATTCAGCATGTCTTCTTTGACGGACATTATTTTTCTGTTACTTATCTTCTTTATGTTAACGTCTAATTTTGTTCGGATCCAACCCTTCGATTTGCCACAATCAGATTCGAAGACGGTAGCTCCGGTGTCTATTGTCGTAAGTATCACAAAAGATGGTGCCTATATGGTGGATGATCAGGATGTACGCCAAAGTGATCTGGTGGGAGTCATTCGAACTAAGGTGAGGGGAATCAATGACAAGGAGCATACTGCCATTACCATTGTAGCAGAAGTTGGTACTGACTTTGAGAAAGTAACGGAAATATTAGGAATTGCAGCAGCACTTAAGGTGCAGGCAATTTTAGCCACTCAACCAAGATCATAATTATGGGCCTTAAGAAAAGAGCAAAGGTTAGTGCAGAATTCAGTATGTCCTCTTTGACGGATATTATCTTCTTGTTGTTGATCTTTTTTATGTTGACTTCAACATTGGTGGCGCCTAATGCCATTAATTTTAATCTGCCAGGTAGTACGCAAAAGCGGGTTAATACCACACGTACCCTGGATGAAATTAAAATCAATAATCGAGGTCGTTATTATTTCAATAATAAGAGTATAACCTTGATTGAGATGGAAGATCAACTTCGGAGCCTAAGCGCTGGGAAGGCGCCAAAGTCAGAAAGTGTAATCATTTCTATTGATAAAGGCGCTAAGGTTGAAAACGTTGTGGCAGTCATGGATTTGACGCTGAAGTTTGAGATCAATAGGGTTTTGGCACCGGAGAAATAATAAGAAATGATGCTCTTTATGTAATCGGGTATATTTCTGCATCTAAAGAAGAGCACGAAATTAAAGAGCAAAAAACAAGTAATAATGGACGATATATTAACGGCCAAAGAACTAGAGAATAAACGTAAAGGGCAACTCGCCGGTGGCTTGATGTTCCTTCTTCTGGTAATAATTCTGTTGTTACCATTATTTTGGTACCAAAATCCGCCCCCGGGACAGGAAGGTATTCAGGTCAACTTGGGTATTCCTGATATTGGAATGGGAGAGGAATTGAATGCTCCAATGGCAACAACTACCGAGACGGAAGAAGCCTCAGAACCTGAGGTGCAACCGGAGCCTCAGGAAGAAGAACTCCCGCCTCCTGCTGCTGCCGACCCTAATCCAGAGCCACCACAGCGTGATGTTGTAACGACAGATGATGCCCAAGCAATTGCTATACGCAAGAAACAAGAACGGGAAGCTGCCGAACGCAAAGCAGAGGAAGACGCCGAACGCCGAGAACGTGCAGCCGAAGCAGAAAGAGAACGCCAACGTCAGGCTGATGCCGCAGAGGCAGAGCGCCAGCGTAAAGCACGCGAAGCTGCTGCGCAAGCAACCCGTGATCAAGTTGGAGGGTTGTTTAATTCTGGTGGAGGTGGAGGAACTACGAATACTCCAGGTGATGGCGGTGCCACAAACGGTGATCCTAATTCCAGTAACATTGGTACCAAAAGCTTCGGTAGCGGTACTGTTGGTGGTGGCCTAGGAAGCAGAGGTGTTTCTAACTCTCCACGATTGGTAGAGAATAGCCAAAAATCAGGAACGGTTGTCATCAGCCTTTGCGTAAATGCAAGTGGTAGTGTAGACCCTGGTTCTGTTAAATTTACCCAGCGTGGATCTACGACTACGGATAGCCAATTGGTAAATGCCGCTATCAGAAATGCCAAATCATGGGGCTTTTCTAGTGGTTCTGTTGATCGCCAGTGTGGTACAATTACCTATAACTTTAAAGTACAGTAATCGATCTTACTAAGTGAGCTGTCAATGTTGACAAAGCGCTAGTTTGATACATGTAAAAAGGCATTTAAGGAAACTCTCCTTAAATGCCTTTTGCGCAATATAACGCCATGAATTATACCGAGACATTAACCTTCCTCTACGAGCAACTGCCTATGTATCAAAGGGTGGGGAGTGTTGCTTTTAAGAAAGACCTGACCAATATTCGAGATTTACTTGCTGTATTAGGTAGTCCAGAATCAAAGTTTGCCAGTATCCACGTGGGAGGCACCAACGGTAAAGGATCCGTGACTCATTTGTTAGGCGCTGCTTTGCAAGCAGGGGGCTATAAAACAGGACTGTATACCTCTCCACATTTTAAAGATTTTAGGGAACGCATCAAGGTCGATGGGAAATACGTTTCTCGGAAATTTGTTGTGGATTTTGTGGAGTGTATTCAACCGGAATTATCGAGAATCAGGCCTAGTTTTTTTGAAATTACTGTTGCGATGGCTTTTCAATATTTTGCTGAGCAAAAGGTGGATATTGCTGTTGTAGAGGTGGGCCTGGGTGGGCGATTAGATTCTACCAATGTATTGGCACCGGAATTGGCTGTGATCACTAATATCAGCTTTGATCACCAGCAATTCCTGGGGGACACTTTGCCGGAAATTGCTGGAGAGAAAGCTGGAATTATTAAAAGAGGAGTGCCTGTCGTTATTGGGGAAACCCAGAAAGCTACCGCCAATGTGTTTCGCACAAAAGCGATGGAGTTGGAGGCTCCATTGGTGTTTGCAGACCAGCTTTTTCAAGCGAGAAAATCAAAGCAAGACCTTACTCATTCTTATTACCAAATCAGCCGGCAGAACAAGCCATACATTAATGAGTTGGCGATTAATTTACATGGCGGTTATCAACAGTTGAATATCCAGACAGCACTCGCAGCCTTAGAGGTATGGCAAATGCATGAGGCTGATCGCTTTTTACCTTTTGATGCCATCCAGGAAGGATGGTCTAATCTCCGGGCATTAACGCGTTTTCAGGGGCGTTGGCAATTATTGAGCGACCAACCGCGGGTATTAGTAGATAGCGCCCATAATGAAGGAGGATTGCGAGCTATTATGGAACAACTCAATACCTTACCTGGAGAATTGCATATTGTGATGGGAGTTGTAAATGATAAAAAGCTAGACCAGGTATTACCATTGTTTCCCAAAGGGGCGAAATACTATTTTGCAAAAGCTGATATTCCAAGAGGGCTTCCTGCCAAGGATTTACAGCAGACAGCGGCCCTGTTTGAATTGCAAGGAAGAACGTATTCCAGTGTTAGGAATGCACTGAGGGCAGCTAAAAGAGCTGCATCTGTAGAGGATACGATCTTCGTAGGGGGCAGTATTTTTACGGTGGCGGAGGTTCTTTAGCTGAATATTGGTCCAAGGATATCTACGGACTTTTTGTAAGTTTACACACAATTAATATTCTGTCTTGATCGTTTTTTACCAGATTATCTACTAAACCCTAAACCCATGAGAACCTTCCTCTCTGTTTTATTCTTAACTGCTGTTTCTGTTTGCTTGTTTGGGCAAACCAATTACGGGATTGCTTCCTATTATGCACCCGGTCTTGATGGTAGAAAAACTTCTTCCGGAGAACGCTATAAACACGATGGTTTTACTTGTGCCAATAAGGATTATCCCATTGGTACGACGCTTCGAGTCATTCGTGTGGATGATGGCCGTGCAGTAGAGGTAAGAGTAAACGACTGTGGCCCGCATAAAGCAGGTCGGATTGTTGATGTTTCTGGTGCTGCTGCCGAGCAGATAGGCCTGATCCGTGATGGTATTACCGCGGTACGTTTAGAGTTGGTTAAGTTAGGTACTGGAAAATTGGCTTGCGGTGGTCGTTATCGTCCGTCACCTGCTGCTTCAGACCAGCCAGCTTCTTATGAAAATACTGGGAAATCGGTACCAGACGTTGCTGTTTCTACTCCAGTAATAGAAGGTCAGGGCACTTACCGTGCGGATGCACTAGCGCCTATACAGGAAGGTTTTGGCGTGCAGGTAGGTTCTTATCGTGTGTATGACAACGCATCGAAGGTTGCTGCGGATCTACAGGCAAAAGGTTACAGCAAGGTGCTGATCCGTTTGCGTGGCAATGTACACCAGGTCGTTCTTGGCCCTTTCGAGAACAGAGAAGCCGCAGCAGTTTATCGGGACAATCTTTTACGTAAGTACAAAATGCGAGGTTTTGTCACTGCAATTACGCAGGATTGATTTATAGTGTAAACGTTGGTGAAGTGTAAGTGTGTAAAAGTTGTTTTAGATACACGGAACCTTTACACTCTTACACCTAGGCTGTACAACCCCTTACATCCTTACGAAAATAGGTTGTATTTCAGAATACAGTAAATCGCCCGGAAACCGTCGCGCCAGTTGATTTTTTTGCCTTCTGCGTAGGTGCGTCCGTAGTAGGAAATACCTACTTCATAGATGCGAATATTGGGTATGCGGGAAATCTTAGCGGTTACTTCGGGTTCAAAACCAAAGCGATTTTCTTTGAGCGTTAGTTGTTTGACGTATTCCGATCGGAAGAGTTTATAGCAGGTTTCCATGTCTGTCAAATTCAGGTTGGTGAACGCATTAGACAGGAAAGTGAGAAACTTGTTGCCGATGGAATGCCAAAAGAAGAGGATGCGGTGTGGGTGTCCTCCAATAAAGCGAGAACCGTAAACTACATCTGCCTGGCCATTTTGGATGGGTTTGAGCAGAATGTTGTATTCCTCTGGATCGTATTCCAGGTCAGCATCTTGAATGATAAGGTATTCTCCAGTGGCTTCTTTGATGCCGGTGTGCAATGCGGCTCCCTTTCCTTTGTTGTACTCATGTTCAAAATAAGTAATCGGAAAATCAGGGTTGCTGCTACAGTAGCGTTCAATGGCGCCTTTGGTATCGTCGGAGGAGGCATCGTTGATGATTAGCACCTCTTTTTGCCAGCCACCAACCAATTCCACTGCTTTTACCTTATCCAGAATAAGGTGAATAGTACGCTCTTCATTGTAAGCAGGAATAACAATCGACAAGGTGGTTGACATAGCTTTAATTTTTAGCGGAGCAAAGGTAACAAAGTTCCTAAAATATGGATCACCAAGGGTTTTTCAAGTCTCTTTTTTTGTAAGTATGGTTACGATTAATGAAGTAACTGTTTTCTGTATTGGATTTGTAGAAGGTGTTTTTTTTGAAACGCCGGTAAAGCATTGCTATAGGCGTAAGTAAGAGGAAAAACACTATTGTCAAGAGAATGTTATTCATCACCCCACCAATGGTACGCGTAAAGAGATTCCAGAACCGTTCTACTATATGCGTGAAAGCAGGGCTTAGTAGGCAGAGCAATACAAAAATCAGGCTTATAGCAAGCAATTTAGGTTGTTCGGAAAAGAAAAAATAGTGTAACAGCAAAAGCAGAAAAGTAACGGCTAGCGCAGCTTCATAAGGTGGATGGGCAGGTTTGGTATCCATTATTTTTATTTAGAATAGGGTGTAAATAAAGGAACCAACGGCTGAGCTTTCAGCAAAAAGAAGCAAAACGCCAATGAGTAAAACCACTAAAATAATGGGAACTAACCACCATTTTTTTCTTTCCATCATAAAGTTCCAAAGGTCTTTCAAGAATTCCATTCCAAGAAAATTTAGTCAAGTGTAAAAGTATGATTTGTAATTGCTGTCGTCTTGGGGTTGGGTGTCAATTGACTTTTTGAGAAAAGATAATCTCCCAAAACCAGGTAGTCCATGTGGGTGCGAATAAAACAATGAAAAGCATCCTCAGGAGTACAAACGACAGGTTCTCCCCGAACATTAAAACTGGTATTTACCAATACAGCGCAGCCCGTTAGTTGTTTAAAATGCTGAAGAAGTTGATAGTACTTGGGATTTGTGTCCTGGTGTACGGTCTGTACTCTAGCCGAAAAATCTACATGAGTGACTGCTGGGATATCGGAGCGGGTACTGTTTATTTTTTCCTGCATAGGCAGTTGGTCATATTCCGGAGGCAGTTTGTTTTTACGTTCAGGCTTTACTTCAGCGACAAGAAGCATGTAAGGACTGTCACCATCAAGGTCGAAATATTCAGCGGCGTCTTCTGCGAGTACGGAAGGGGCAAAAGGACGGAAGCTTTCTCTGAATTTTATCTTTAGGTTGAGTTTTTGTTGCATCTCAGGATTCCGAGGATCGCCCAAGATACTTCGATTCCCCAAGGCTCGTGGTCCAAATTCCTGTCGACCTTGGTACCAACCTATGCAAGCACCTTCAGCGATGAGTGCTGCTGTTTTTTTGCAAAGCTCGCTTTGGTTAGAGAAATGTTGATAGGGAGCGTGGTATTTTTTAGCCACTTTTTCAATGTCAAAGGAGGTGTATTCTGGCCCGAGATAGGCACCTTTCATGGCGTCGTTCTCTCGATTGAGGTTACTACGCTCTTGTCCAAAGAAAATATGATGTGCTGCGATTGCTGCCCCAATTGCTCCACCAGCATCACCTGCTGCGGGTTGTATCCAGAGGTTGGCGAATAATTGTTGGCGATGTAAAGCACCGTTTGCTACGCAGTTCAATGCCACACCTCCTGCTAAACAGAGCTGCTTACTACCGGTGAGTGCGGCTGTAGTAGCGGCCATTTTTAGGACAATTTCTTCTGTGACACTTTGTATAGCTAGTGCCAAGTTGCTGTGCTGTTGCTCAAAGGCACTTTCTGGTTCTCGGCGAGGAAACCCAAATAAATCTTCCCACTTTTTATCATCTGTCATCCGATCGCCGGTTGAATACTTGAAATAACGTTGGTTTAAGGCAAGTGAACCATCAGATTTTAGATCAATTAAGGCTTCTTTTATTTTTTTGACAAATGATTGGGTCTGTTCACTTTTACGTTTGCCGTAGGGGGCTAACCCCATCAGTTTGTATTCGCCAAAGTTGACCTTGAAGCCTAAGAAATAAGTAAAAGCGGAGTAAAGTAAGCCCACTGAATCAGGGAAGTGTAATTCCTTGAGTACTTTGATTTGATTTCCACTGCCATGAGCAATAGTAGCTGTGGCCCATTCTCCCACACCGTCGATGGTCAAAATAGCAGCCTCGCCAAAAGGAGAAGGGTAGAAGGCGCTGGCTGCATGGGACAGGTGGTGCTCTGTGAAGAACAATGGTGGACATTCCTTTGTCAAAGGAAAAAGACGCTTCAGTTCTTTTCTCAACTGCTGTTTGAGGAATATTTTTTCCTTAATCCAGATCGGAATAGCTTTGAGAAAACTCCGCCAGCCCCGAGGCGCATGCTGGTAATAGGTTTCTAATAGTCGTTCGAATTTGAGGAAAGGTTTATCATAGAATGCAATGCCATCCAGTTCTTCAAGCGATATGCCATTACTTTCCAGCATCCAGGCTATGGCTTGATGAGGGAAAGAAGGGTCATGCTTTTTGCGACTAAACCACTCCTCCTGTGCCGCAGCAATAACTTCCCCATTGATGAGGAGTGCAGCGGCTGCGTCATGGTAATAACAGGAGATACCGAGAATCTTCATTGTTCCGAAAAGATAAATTTGCAGCAGTAAGGTACTTATTTTGGCTATTCTGCTATTTATTATCAACTTTGCTAGCATGCAAGTTAATTATTTCCGGTTTCGTTACCTGGCATTACTGGTTGGCGCTGTCTACCTTTTTTCATTTGGCTATTTCCAGCGATGGGATACGAGCATTCGTTATGGTGGAGACAGTTGGGGGTACTATGGTTATCTACCTGCTACGTTTATTTATGGCGATTTGCAGGACATTTCAGATAGTTACCTGAAGCGATTTCCTTATACAAATTTAGGCCCTCATTTTCCATCTCCAGGAGGAGAATTACCTATTGCAGAAAATGGCCATAGGGTAATTAAGTACACTTGCGGGGTGGCGATTTTGCAGTTGCCTTTTTTTGCATTAGGGCATGCCTGGGCAGGCTTAGATGGGGGTTATCCTCAAGACGGCTTTTCATTTCCTTATGTTTTCTGTGTTTTACTGGGCAACCTGTTCTATCTCCTTTTGGGCGGCTATTTATTGTATTTGTTGTTAGCCGGTCATTTTAACCCAAAGATTGCGTTTTGGACCTTGCTTGTTCTCGCCTTAGGAACAAACCTGTTCAATTTTGCAGTGTACCGTGCAGGGATGTCTCATGCCTATTTGTTTTCGTTGTATGCAGGCCTGATGTATGCCACCTGGCGTTTTTATGCGCAGCCTCGGCAGCTATGGATCATTTTGGCCGCTATTTGTGCAGGCTTGATCACCTTGATTCGTCCGGTGGAAATACTGTGTTTGGCTATCCCGTTAGCTTATGGCTTGACGGATAGGGCTAAATTACAGGAGCGACTGAAGTTTTGGGGCGAGCACTGGCGATGGTTATTATTAGCGGCAGTAATTTTCATTCTTTGTGGTATTCCTCAGTTGTTGTATTGGAAATACGCCTCGGGGCATTGGCTTTTTGATAGTTATCCCAATGAAGCTTTTGATTTTGCGAGAGCAAAAATATTTAGCGGATTGTTTTCTACTCAAAATGGCTGGTTGGTTTATTCACCGATTATGGTTTTGAGCCTCGCTGGAATAGTAGCATTGTTGCGGAAGCGAGATTGGCTTTGGCCTGTACTGCTTATCTTACCGCTGCATATTTATATTGCTTACAGTTGGTGGTGCTGGTATTATATCAATGGGTTTGGTTCGCGGCCAATGGTGGAATTGTATGCTTTATTAGCGATTCCTCTGGCTTATAGTTTTGCTTTTTTAGATCGCCGAAAGTGGACCTCTTTCCTTTTGGTATTGCTCACTATTGGTGCCATCAGCTTGCAGTTGTTTCAAAACTGGCAACATAGTAAAGGTGTTCTCTGGAGTGAAATGGCAAATGGAGCTTATTACCGTTCGGTTTTTGGTAAAACAGAAATGAGCTATGATGCCTTGGTAGCTTTTGATAGCGATGAAATGCAACCGGACAGCACTGGGCTAATGAAACAGAAAGAACTGGTGAAGCTTGATTTTGAACAGCAAGATAGCACCCTTGATGTAGTTAGTTCTCCTGTGTACCGTGGACAAAAGGCTTTGAGAATTACGCCCGAGCAGAAATACGCCTCTATCTACGAAGGCCTTCTAGGTGCTGCTGATATTTCAGGTAGAGACTGGTTGCAAGTATCGGCTTATTGCTACAAAGAGAAAAAGGAATTCCCCTGGTATACGGCACCGTCTATTGTCGTGGAGTTTAGTGATGATAAAGGGATGAAGAAATACCGTCAGGTGAGGATTGATAGCAAACTTGGTAATCCTGGGTTTAGCCTTTGGGGCGGCGAACCAGATCATTGGGGGTACGTTCGTCTTTGGGTGAAAGTGCCAAGGGATGCGGCCCCTGAAACAGTGCTAAAAGTCTACTTTATGGTAGAACAGCAGGTTGTATATGCAGATGAAGTTTCAGTAGTACTAGGGAAGTAAAAAAGATATTTTAGGAATAGGTAATCCCAACATCCTTTTTCTATACCTTGTTTTCATTTTGACTTGAGATTGGATATTAAAAAATTATAGCCGTTAGTTATTCTAACGAAACAAGCCAGCCAGTATGAAAACTCAAAGTGGAAAAGATGCAAGAGAGGAAAAAATTGAAAAAGCCCTGTTGATTGGCTTGGGGTTACTTGCGTTTTTGGTGGTTTTGTCTGTCGTTTATTGGGAAGAGCGTGTGTTTTATGCTGATGCTGCCTTTCAAATATTTAGTGTCATAGATAGCCAGAAATTAGCCATTCAGGTTCAACGGTTTGGAGCAGCTATTGTACAGTTTCCCGCTTTGTTACTTGTTAAGTCAAGTGCTCCTCTTGATCTCATTCTCAAGGTGTATTCTTTATCTTTTACGGTATATCCACTTCTATTGGCTGTTTTTATCTGGAAATGGTTGAATTCAAGTCGTTTGGCATTGCTGGTGGTATTGTTTTTTGGTTTGACACAAGTTCATACCTTTTTTTGGATACAATCAGAATTGATTCAAGGATGTATGTATTCCATTTTAACAATTGCTATCGTTATTAAGCAACCAAAACCAAATTGGTGGCTATTGCTCCTCTGGCAACTCTTGACGATACTCGTTATTTATGCTCATCCGCTATCCGTCACCTTATTTCTCTTTATGTGGGCTTGGTTTGCCTATGAAAAAAGGGCAGCTATTGATTGGAGGTATTACAGCCTCCTAGGTACCATGATGCTTGTATTACTCTATAAGTATGCAATAGCGGAGTTGGGGGCCTATGATGCCAATGCGGTAGGAATGTTCGCCGGGTTTAGGGGGAGGTTTACAAATTTGTTTTCCCTGCCAAGTACTGTATTCTTTTTCAAAAGATTATTGTCTACTTATTATCTACTGCCCGTTGTACTTGCGGTAAATTTGGTTTTTCTTTTCAAGCATAAACGCTGGTGGAATATCGCCTTGATGTTGTCAGGTACTTTTGCCTGGTTGGTTTTGATATTGACTACCTATCATTACTCATCGGATCAAATGTATCTGGAGAGTTACTATCTACCTTTGGGCATTTTCATAGGACTACCATTGGTTGATAAGGTTATTGGGGTTGGCCAAACATGGATATGGATCACTTTTGTAACGGTGGTTTCCTGTTTTAGAATAGGACAAATCATTGAAATAAACGACAAGTATAGTGAACGCTTAAGCTGGATAAAGGAGCAAGTCACTTTAGCCGAGAAAAGCCCTTACCGAAGATTTTACTTGTTAAAATCAGATGCCCCTGCTTACCATAGCAACCTTGATTGGGCAGTGCCTTATGAGACAATGCTTATTTCAAGCTTGAAAAAACCGTCTAATACAAGATCTATCTACATTATTCCATCAGAAGAACAGGTGGACGCAGTGATTAATTTAGAAGGAGGAATTCCGTCACCAATAGGTTTTCATCCATTCAATTCGTTGAATGATCAATATTTCATTGTTCCAGAGGAAAAAGGCCCTATTCGGAATTTATATGAAGGGAAGTAATTAGTACAAAAAAATAGAAATCATGATTTGGAAAACCCTACCGACCTTAGAAAAAATTGAAGCTACTGGAAATAATAGCCTAACGGAACACCTTGGAATTGAATTTACGGAAGTAGGGGACGATTACATGAGGGCTACTATGCCCGTTGATCATCGAACCGTTCAGCCTATGCGCTTGTTACATGGCGGTGCTTCTGTTGCTTTTGCGGAAACGCTTGGTAGTGTTGCCTCCATGTTTTGCCTGGCAGATTGGGCAACACAATCAGTGGTGGGTGTAGAAATAAATGCCAATCATCTCAATTCTGCTAAAGAAGGGGAGGTGGTGACAGGTACGGTGCGCCCGATCAAGGTAGGCCGCCGAATTCATGTATGGGAAATCAAAATTCATCGTTCTGATGAAAAAATAGTTTGTGTCAGCCGAATAACAATTGCAGTAGTGGAGCGTCGTTAAGGGCCTTTCCTTCTGAAATTAAGGCTATCTTCGCAGGCAGATTTTTTATAAAAAAATATCTGCATCACACGGTATACTTTGTAAGTGTTGTCAATTCGATGGAATTATTCCGAGAACACTTCGCTGCTGTGGTAGCTTTCAAGAAACATCATCTAAGCCCTTCTATTTCGAACCAAATAATAATAACGACTAGTATGCAAAAACAGCTACTTACACTTAGCTTCTTCCTATTGTTGAGTACGATGGGATGGAGCCAGTTGAATATGTCCCTGCGCTCAAATCTTCAATATGCTACTGATCTCAACGATGTTTGGGGCTATGCAGCTCCTGACGGAAGTGAATATGCTTTAGTCGGAGCTAGAAACGGTGTTTCTATTGTTAATGTTTCTGATCCAGATAATGCCGAAGAAGTGGCATTTATTCCAGGGCAAAATTCTACTTGGCGAGACCTTAAAACATGGGGGGAATACGCCTATGTAGTTACAGATCAGAGTGGTTCAACAGAAGGAGTAACGGTCATTGATCTGCAAAATTTACCGGAATCTGTCAATTTTTTCCACTGGACACCAGACCTCCCCGGCTTGGGAACGCTTAATCGTTGCCATAATATTTTTATTGATGAATTTGGTTATGCCTACCTGGCCGGTTGTAACATCAATGACGGCGGGATGCTATTTATTGATGTCTTTAGCACTCCTGGAACGCCTATCTACGCAGGTGCTGCACCTAACCGTTATGCACACGATGTATACGTTAGGGATAACAAAATGTACTCCTCGGAGCTCACCCGTGGGCGGATGGCCATTTACGATGTAACCGACAAAGACGAGGTTATTCTGGAAGGGGTACAAACAACGCCCCTTGAATTTACACACAATATCTGGTTGTCAGATGATAGCAACATTGCTTTCACTACAGACGAAAAGCCTAGTGCACCTGTAGCTGCTTACGATGTAAGCGACCCTGATGATATTCAGGAGTTAGATCAGTACCGTCCAACGATTACACTCAATGATGGGGTTATTCCTCATAATGTACACGTTTGGCAGGATTGGTTGATCATCAGTTATTACTCTGATGGAGGTATTGTCGTGGATGCTGCTCGGCCTAACAACTTGGTGGAAGTAGGAAACTTTGACACCTTCTTTGGTGCTGGAGCAGGATTTCAGGGTGTTTGGGGAGCTTATCCCTATTTGCCTTCAGGTATTGTTCTTTTGACGGACATTGGTAATGGCCTTTATGTCTTGGATGTTAATTATGTACGTGCCTGTTATCTCGAAGGGACCGTCACTGATGCTATTTCTGGTGCCCAAATTAGTGGTGCAGAAATTGTAATTGTTGCAGAGGAGGCCAATGTTAATTACTCCCGTCTTGATGGTACTTATGGTACCGGAATTGCCACAGCAGGAACTTATACGGTAGAGGTTTTAAAGCCAGGTTACTTGCCTTTTACAGCAGAAGTGACCATAGATAATGGTGTATTAACGATTCTTGATATTCCTTTGCAGCCATTACCAACTTATAATAAGAATGGCCTTGTGGTGGAAGAAGAAGTAATTGTTCCTATCCCTGGCGCAAAAATCATTTTAGATAATGGCGAAAGTACTTTTGAATTCATTGCCAATTCCAGTGGTGTATTCCTCATTGAGGGAGTCTACGAAGGTAATTACGATGTCTTTGTTGGCGCTTGGGGCTATGAGCAAAAATTAATCAGTGATCTTCCAATCGTGAATAATGATGACCTGACCATAGAGCTTGGTCGTGGTTACGAAGATGATTTTGCCATTGATCTGGGCTGGGCCACCACGGAAGACAATGAAACCCGTGCCGGATACTGGGAACTTGGAGAGCCTAACGGTACTTACAGTGGCGGTTCAACCTCTAATCCTGAATTTGATATAGAAGGTGATATCGGTGACCAGTGCTACGTTACGGGCAACGGAGGTGGTAATGCTGCCTCTGATGATGTTGATGGAGCAAGTGTAACGCTTACTTCTCCAATAATGGCCTTGGCCAGTACTTATGTTGATCCGGTCGTAGAATACAACTTGTGGTTTTTTAATGCCGGCGGTGACGGTAACCCGAATGATCAATTAGAGGTTATTGTTTCAAATGGTACGGAAGAAGCAGTTATCGAAACACTATCTTCCTCGGAGAGTTTTTGGCGGGAGCGTTCCCAGATTATCTTAAGTGAATTTATCACGGTTACGGATGAAATGCATATTCGTTTTGTTACCAGTGACTTTGACCCTGATGGCCATCTGGTTGAAGCTGCCGTAGATGCTTTTGCTGTTACTGGCGAATTGCTGGTGAATACAGACGACTTGGTTTTAAATGTAGATTGGTCAGTAGCTCCTAACCCATTCAAGGCAGAGGTGGTACTCAATTACCAGTTGCCAGTATGGAACGGTAATGGCCAGTTGACGGTCGTAAATGCTTTAGGGCAAACAGTTGCTACTCAAAGCTTGAACGCGCAGCAAGCGTCAGTCACACTAGGGGCTAATTGGCCGCGTGGTATTTATACCATTAAGATGGAAGTTCCTGGTCAGGGAACAGCGATCCAGCGGGTGGTTAAGCAGTAAGTTCTTATAACTTATAGTGAAAAATAGAAGCGGGAAGTTCGGTCAAACGGGCTTCCCGCTTTTGATTAAAACCCTGCCTCAATCACCGCATTCAGTGCCCGTATAGCAAGCGCAGTAGCCAAGAGTGGGTCGTCTTCTTTATTGGGCGCTCCCCAGGGATTGCTAAAAGAGCCATCCGATAATTGTCTTTCTGTCAGTAGCGCAACAATCTGTTG
>NZ_JBOEFX010000124.1:0-16489 GCF_050633125.1 Lewinella sp. | reverse complement strand
CCAGACTCAAGATCCCCTTGGGAGGGGACCCACCCGTTGCCTGAACGCCAGCCCAATTTCCTACCAATAGGTAGCACAGGGCAAACCACCACCATTTACTCGCCAGACGAGTAACCTAACAATGAAAACAAAAACCGATGAAATTCCTATCTGACCTCGTAGCAAGAATAAGTCTAAAAAACTACGGATAGGGGTAAGTACCTTCGAGTATTAACCAATTATGGTCTATCAAACCGACTAATACAAAACAAAAGTATTAAAATAAAAAATTAAACACAAATAAACACTTCAATAATTTTATCTCAGTAATAATTTACTTGTGTCCAAATCACTCCCGCCTTAAACCACTCTCCCTTACTTTTGTTAAGCTGTACATCATTCATCAAAAAACAAAACTTTGCGTACTGCCATTATTGGAGCCGGCATTGCCGGACTCGCCGCCGCCGTCAGGCTTGCTGTTCAAGGACATGAAGTAGAAGTTTTTGAGGCGAGCGCAAGCTCAGGAGGGAAGCTCTCCGAGTTTTCGCTGGGCGATTACCGCTTTGATCTTGGCCCCTCTTTGTTTACCATGCCCCAATATGTCGATGAGCTTTTTGAGCTAGCGGGGGAAAAACCTAAAGATCGTTTCTCCTACCAGCGGCTACCCATTGTCTGCAATTATTTCTGGGAAGATGGCACCCGTATTCACGCCCATGCAGCAAAGGAGGATTTTGCAAAAGAAGTAGAAAAAGTACTGGACGTACCCGCAAGTAGAATCATCAGAATATTGGCTGACGCTGAGAAGAAATACCATGTCTCGGGACGTACTTTTCTGGAGAAGAGCCTCCACAAGCTGAGTACCTGGACCAACATGGAAGTACTGAAAGCCTTGTTCAAGATCCCTCAGCTGGATTTGTTCAGGTCGATGGATGCGGTACATCGGCGCGAACTTCAGCACCCTAAGTTGGTACAGTTGTTCAATCGCTTTGCGACCTACAACGGTTCCAATCCCTATAAAGCGCCCGGACTACTGACGATCATCCCGCATTTTGAACATCACTTTGGGGCTTACCTGCCCGAGGGGGGGATGTACAGCATCAGTCAATCTGTCTACGAATTGGCGCGCAGACAAGGAGTGAAGTTTCATTTCAATACCAAAGTAGACGAAATTTTGGTGACCAAGGGCGCAGCTACTGGCGTACGTACCGGCAACGAAACGCACCAGTTTGACCAGGTCGTCAGCAATATGGATGTGTTTTTCACTTATCGGAAATTACTTCCGCAACAGCGGCAACCTGAACGTATTCTAGCGCAACAAAAGTCGACTTCTGCCCTTATTTTCTACTGGGGTATCAAAAAAAGGTTTCCTGAACTCAACTGCCACAACATCCTCTTTAGTGAAGATTACCCAGCTGAGTTTGCGGCCATGGAAAGGGGAGAAATGTCTGATGATCCAACAGTTTACATCAATAAAACCAGCCACCTTGTACCCGGTGATGCCCCAGAGGATTGTGAAAACTGGTTTGTGATGATCAACGCGCCTTGTGATGCTGGCCAGGATTGGGAGCTGCTACAGCAGCAAACCAGACAGCGGGCCATCGCTAAAATCAACAATATCCTTGGAGAAGACTTGGAACCGCTGATTGAGGAAGAATGGACCATGACACCGCCCATTATTCAAACCAAAACGGGCTCGCACCTGGGTTCTCTTTACGGTACCAGCTCCAACAGCAAAATGGCAGCGTTCATGCGGCACCCCAACTTTAGTCACCGCATCAGCAACCTGTTTTTTGTTGGTGGCAGCGTTCACCCCGGTGGAGGGATTCCGTTGTGCTTGCTCTCCGCCAAGATCATGAGTGAGATGGTAGAGCATAGCCACTAAAGCTCCAATTTGAACCACATAAGGCACTTAAGGGCACCTAAGATTTTTTGTTTTTTTTAACACATAGTCACATAGAAGTATCACTCATTTGGTGGCACCATCCCTTAACACCACCCAGGTTTGGACAACAGCCAGACAAGAAACGAAGATGATTGCGACTCCGATCAAAATGGGAGACGGGAACAAAAACACCAGTGCAAAGGCCAGAAAGGCCAGGGTAAATATCCACACCGATTTCGCGTAAAGGCCCATATAGCAAGTTTTTCAACCTAACAACAGTAGTAGCAAACGGTTTATTTTCCACTTTTAAAGCCATCATCTAACCTTTACACACACCCACCCCTTACACCCTGTTAAAGAGTGATCTCCAAATGCCGCCGCATGATGGAATGATGGCCAAAATCGTCTTCCATGCTATAGGAACAGATGAGCCACACTTTCTGCCCTTCAGTGAGATCGTAGTGAAAATCGTCCTTTATACTGGTATCAATTGAAAACTGGAAAGAGGTACCTTTGGCATCTTCTACACCCTGATAGTTCTTTACAGCCACTTGGCCTCCCAGCATTTTTACTGGTTGAGGATTACCAAAACCTACCACGAAGAATTCTTCCATATTGGTACTTGTTTCTTCCACGGCCCCCATTACCAGGTTAGAATTTACAATATCATTATTGGTATTGAAACCCAACCCAACCCAGCCTTGGTAAGGAGAGTGCAGCTTAAACGTCAGCAAGTCACCTTCGTAAGTCCATTCTACCTGCATTCCTTCAATCACAAAGTAATTAGCAGAAGGAGAGGGCACCGCAGATAGGCTTCCAAAAGCAAGTAATAGCAGACCTGCATACATCAAAATTGATTTCATAGGAGATTCTTTAATTATAAGACTTGTTTTATAACATCTCCTATAAAACCAAAACTGTGCCAAAATAACAACGCTGAGCTTATTGCTTGACAACCCTTCGAACAACGGCACTACCATTATGCATCAATTGCAGGTTATAGACGCCGGCAGGCAAATGACTTACATCAAGACTATTTCCGACCACATCTCCTGTTTGTAATAATTGCCCCTGAAGGTTGAACAAGCGATAACGCTTTCGCTCCAAGTCGCTAAACTGCCAGTAAAGGCGGTCTTCTACTGGGTTAGGAAAAAGCTTTATGCCTTGAGCCCAAACCGGCTCTTCCGTTGCGACAGAGACATCATTGACCTGAATGCGAACTTCCTGAGCGCCGAGGTCTACTTCCGTTCCATCGGTGAGATACGCTTTGATGTTGCGAAAGCGCAAAAAAGTCTCATCGCTAGGAAGCAACTCCTGAGGAACGTCCAACATCCTCAGCTGCAATAAGAACAAGGTCTGAGGTTCAATATAAGCTTCTTCATCGCGCAGAAAAAACGCATACTCCACCTCTCCGTTGAATGTTCCATTGGGGCTAAGCCATTTCATTTGCGACTCCAGCCATCCACTATTCAGGGTAGTAAAATTGGCAAAATACAATGGATCATATTCCAGCGTAAAAGCAATACCTCTTAGGTCATCTACATCCGTTTCCAGCTTGACACGTCCAAAAAAGGATTCTCCTGGACTTAAGTTTTCTAAACTTGTATTTGCGCCCGATCGCACGAAGACGACATCATCCCCTATCGGATATTCAAAAACGGGCTGATATGCAGGGTTGGTAAAATGGTAATGGTGAAAAATCTTGTCGGCATCTTCCAAGGTGCAACTCCCGTCTCCATTGGCATCAAGGTGCTTGGCGTCTACGCCATTGAATTGACTAAAACCCCAGCTATCGCCGCCTTGAGGTGTCCAATTGTAAGGACCTACACGGTTATTACCATTATTGGTTAAACCAAAACCCAAAGCCAGTATATCTTCGTGGTTGGCAATACCATCAGCATTGAGGTCACCCGACCAGATGCAATCTTCATTGCAAACCGTCACTTGATTACACATTTCAGCAAACGAATTGTCATACATCATCTGTAAAACAGCAACGCCGTCGTACATTTCATTGACATTACCTAGGTTATCCGCACCGGGTGCACGGTGAAACGAATAGGCAATATCAACTGTAAACACCTCTCCAGCGGCAAACAATGCCGGCCCAGAAATGTTACCGAGCGCTCTGCGATCGAAAACACCAAGATCCATACTGTTTTCCGACCAGCCTCCCAGGTCATTAGGATTGTCAGGAAAAACAAAACTGACCACATCCGTGCTATTGGGATCATAGCCATTGCCCCCCTGCGTGAGCGGGGTACCATCCCTAAAACGATTGTTTAAAAAATTGAAGTAACCCGCAACGGTTACTGGATCATCGGTTCCCGGATTGCCGGGAAACGCAGATGGGTTATTCATATACATAAACCCACCCAGCGGCTGGTTCATTATGGTAATAGCCTGCACTGGTGCGTTCTCCCCAGCATCAGGAATATTGTCACAATTGACATCATTGGGAAATTTGTTATAAACATAAAAGGTATTGAGAGCAGGAGCACTGCCTATATAATCATCAGTAAAACAACCCAAATCGAAATCGGTATAAAGGCCCATTCTGAAATTCGTATAAGGATCATCCCCTCGGTTAATCACCTTAAAAGAGGTAAAAATGCTATTGCTCAATACTCGGCTATCGGTACAATTAAAAGCCCAGGCCAAAAGCTGAATCTCTGCCTTCATTTGTACCGCACTTCCACTTTCATGTGGATCGTTGCCTACCGTATTAAACACCGACCACACGATTTGGTCAGGAACGATAGTCGATTGAGGTACGAAAGGATACTCTCCTTGCAGTGGTTGATAAATACCATCGGCGTTGATATCGAAAAATGGTGCAAATCCCTGTGGAGAATTGGGCAGATCAAACCCATTCGTCGCAAAGAATTGCGCATTGCCTTGCCCCGGCCAACCAAGAATGGCAGACTGAGGGTTATCAATCACCCCATTGTCCTGAAAATCGGCAAGATGCGCTTCGATTTGGTAACGATAAACCGACCATGCGCGGTCATAATTGCCGCAAACATCAAAACTAACGGTACCGTCTTCGCTCACTGGGCCAGGGTAGTAGTCGTTGTTCCCGGCAGCAGCTCCAAAGGTGGCAACCGCTAATGTCAGATCACCATTGCTATCTTCTGCTCCAAGCCACAAGCCTTGGGTAAAAATAGTGGCAAAGCCGCCATCAGGCCCTTCTATCTTAAATTGTGAATCTTCACCATCCCAAAACAAGCTGCCCGAAGCCGGAATGAGCGTACGAATATTATTTGCGTGGAGATAGGCCCCATTCGTCAGCGTTGGATTGTCACAGTCATTGGCCTGTAAAACAGTACAGCAAAGGAGCATAAAAAAAGCAGAGGTAGTAATTCTTAGTAACATAGCGCACAGTATTTTAGATGGTTTATTTCCTAAAATACTGGCCAACAACATACTACTCAAGCACTACTTCGTCAACCCTGCTTTTCACTGTGTGAAAGTGACTTGTGCTTAAAAAGCGTTAGGATACTGTAACTGGTACAGTATCCCAAACGCTTATCCATACACGTATCAAAACGAATGATTTAGCTCGACTTGTTCATACGATTAATGAACAATTAATTTTCCGGTGTTTAACACACCTTTATTGTTTCTGATCTGGTAAAAATAGATGCCTGCCGAGAGGTTTCCGCGATCCAACTCGTGCTTGTTGCCGATAAACTGTTCGTTGCGTACAGCTTTACCTGTTGCATCGAAAAGAACAAGCTCTAAAGCTCCGAAGTCTTCACCAACAACCTCCAAAGTCGTCATGGTCGTAAACGGATTCGGATATGCTTTGACGGCTGCCAAAGGCGACAACACCTCCCCCACTTCTACCATGATGAAGCCTTCGCCTATGGTATGAAAGGTGGTATTGGTAATAATCGCCGGATTAAAATCAAAATAGATGGCGGCTGTATTTTCGATCCGTGTGTCGTTGGGCAAATCCTTCTGCTGCTCAATCGAGAACCTTACGTAACCATGCGATGCTGGCTCATTGGTCGTACTATCCGGCAAGGCGATGTTATTGAAAGTAAAGCGGGCAATCCCTTCTCCTAGCAGCTCAAAATCGTAAGGGTGGCTGCTATTGCCAGGCTTTATCGTCGCAGGATCGAGATGCTCCGAGAGGCGATCTACAATCACAACCTGATTGGCTTGCGCGGTTCCTGTATTTTGGAATTTGACCACATAATCAATTCCGGTATTGGGTTTAACAAAATGATCGGTATCGTAGCCAATGGGGTAAGCTTGCTTGATGTTAGGATCATAAGCCGCTAGTACCTCCGTACAAGTCAGGGCCACAAAATAATCTTCATCATCAATGGGGTATTGGTTCACATACCCCAGACTTATTTCTCCATTCTCTCCCGTTCCGCAGGCTTCAATGAAGGCACTCGGCATCGACATTCCGGGATGGTTGGCGACCTGTGGGCTCTCTATCCGGTAAAAGCTACCATCCGCTACTCTTGGAATCACAACGGATTCTCCTGGTGCCAACGGGCCATAATCTTGCCCTTGCAACATAATCACATGATCTTCAATGACCGTGTATTGAAGTGCTTCGAGCATGGCTTCTTCGCCTACATTTTCAATCTTCAATTCCACCTCTTCACCATTGCAGGCTGCTGACAAGTGAACACTTGCACCCGACCATAATGGATTGACCGGCAAACAGCTGGTATCTGGAAAAATGAGGGCTTCTACACAAAGAGATTGCCCCATCAGTTCAATCGAACAACCTACCTGCACGGCAATCGAGAAGCTCGTTGAGGTCAGGAAATCCACATCGCCGATTTCAAAAGAATAGGTATTGCCTCCAATAAGTGTATAAGGCACCGTTGCACTCAATAAGGTCAGACTATCCGCCAGAGTGACCTCTACGTAGGCATCTTCAGCCAGTTCTGTTCCTTGATTGGCACAAAAGACATTTATCGTCGACTGCTCACACAAACGGAAGCCATAATTATTGACTTGTACTTCCATCAGTGGGCACTGTTCAATACTCTGCACTGCAAAATCTACCTCACTACTGTCTACTACCGTTACCATCACATCATTGGTACAAGCCGTCCAATAATCATTGGCCACGGTCAGTGATACCTCGTAATCACCGGGCGTAACTTCCATTCTGTATTGGCCATCAGCATCGGCAGCTGCGTAAAAGGTGCCCGTACTTCCCTCCGCTGAGACGATCCAGTTTTCCAAGCCTTGCTCGGCAGTGGTAGGTATGCAGTCTTCGTCGAGGTCGTATTTTACCTGGCCGTAGATGAAATTCGCCAAAGAATTTCCCAGCTCATCCGTTTTGATGATGTACAAACTCTGGTCTTCCCCCATCCGGTTGGCCCCACCTGCGATGATATAGCCGCCATCGGGTGTCTGTTTGAGGTCCAGCCCATTATCGCCAAATGCTCCTCCATAAACTTGCTGCCACTCGACATTGCCATTTTCATCCAATTTTACAAGATGAATATCTTCTTCAGCTCCTTGGCTGTTGCCTAAAAAAGCAAAACCATTATCGCTGGTACGAATCAAGGAAGTAGTGTAACCAAAAGGATAGTCAGCAGCAGGTAATACTTGTTGCCAAATAGAGCTTCCCATGTCGTCAATCTTGAGCAAAAGATAGTCGTAGTCCATATTTCTACCCAGTAAAACGATGGTACCATCAGCTGCATTTACAGCGTGCTTCACTTGCATATCAGTATCCAAGGTGCCCATCCACTGAGTATTACCATTCACATCTACCTTTCTGGCATCGGTTATAATCGGGTTATTGACCGTAAACCAGTTAGACGACGCTATTGAAAAGAAGCCGCCATCGGCTGTCTCTAATAGCGAATAGTCATAAATATTATTCTCGGGTAAAGTGACCCCCACCGTTTTCCAAAGGACATCTCCTGCCTCCGTTATTTTCGAAATATAAGGACGCACATCACCAGTTGAGGTACTTCCTTGTGACCCTACAAAAACGTAGTCTCCGTCGGTACTTTGTAGTAAATCCGTTATCGTTTCATTACCAAATAAATATCCCGGCGGACGATACGTCCACAAAACATTTCCGGTCGCATCAAACTTCCTAACGAAGACATCTTCCTCTGGCGGGCTTGTCCCTCCCAACCTCGCACCGTAGACGAAGTTATCATCCATACTCCGAATAATACCACCACCGCCAAAGGGTACATCAACAAGGTTAGTGATAATCCCGTCACTGTCTGTAAACAAAAATTTCGATAGATTTTCTACCGAAGCAGCGAACAGGTAGCTGCCATCATCTTCTAAAAAAACTTGATTGGCCGCAGAGTAGGAATAGTCTGCTACGCCTCCTGGCGGGAAGTAAATTCGTTCCCAGCCCTGCCCATTTAACAGGACTCCCAAAGACAGGAAAGGTAGCAGCAAAAGCACATATTTGTTCAACTTATTTTTCATAGCTCACAAGGATTTGTTTTCGTTCTATACAAAGGTGCCACTCCTATGACCCGTTTTCAATTACGTTTTTATTAATTTGCATCACAAAACACACATTTTAAAAACATAAAACATTAATTAACAGAAGATTATATAAATATTTTGTCTCAACTATTTTATACAAAATGCACAAAAGTCGTCTTTTCGAAGTGTTTTCCGCCCTGAATCAGCAAAACATCAAGAAATTGAAGAAGTTTGTTGCTTCACCTTTTGTTAATCAAAGGGAGCATGTCATATTGCTGTATTCCTTTTTGGTGCGCGAAAAAAAGCGGGGCCAGCAATCTCCTGACCGAAGAGAAGCCTTTGCCTTCATCTGGCCCAATCTCCCCTACGATGACCACAAGCTGAGGCTAAGTATGAGTTTGCTGCTCAAAGCCATTGAACAATACCTCGTTTGGCAAAAAACCAACGAAGATCAGGTAAATGTAAAACTAAAACTTAGTCAGGCTTATCGGCAACTGGGCCTAAACCGTCATTTTGTAAAAACCATTACCGAAGTTCAATCAATGCAGCAAAGGCAGGCGCTCCGTCATGCTGAATACTACCAAAATCGCTATTCCTTTTATCTGGAACAATATCACTTCAATGCCGAACAAAACCGAATGGAAGGCTTGAAGTTGGAAGAAGTACAGGAGAACTTGGACATTTCCTACCTGGCTTCAAAATTGCGACAAAGTTGTTTGATACTCTCCCATCAAGCCATTTACAAGAAAGAATATGATTTCGGGATGCTGAATGCCGTGATCAACTACATCGAAGATCATGCCTACCTTCAACACCCGGCCATTTCTATTTACTACCATGTCTACAAAGCGCTTACTACAGAGGGAGACAATGATCATTTCAGCCAGTTCAAAGCACTGATTTTTGCCCATCAGGAACAGTTCCCCAAAGATGAAATACGAGACTTGTTTTTGCTGGCCGCCAACTACTGTATCAAACAGCTGAATCGAGGCCGTCATCATTTTGCTAAAGAAGGCCTGGAAATTTACAAGGAAGGCTTAAAAAACGATATACTCTTGCGGAATGGCGTGCTTTCCAACTTCACCTACAGTAATATTGTAGCAAAAGCCATTGTCACTAAAGACTTTCAGTGGGCTGCGCAATTTGTTCACGAATACAAAACCAAATTAGAACCCAAGCATCAGGAAAACAGCTATTCCTTCAATCTGGCGTGGCTGGAGTATGAGCAAAAAAATTACAACCAAGCACTGACGCTGCTCAATAAAACCAACTTCACGGATTTGCTGCTGAATATTGCTGCCAAGACGATTGCTATGAAAATTTATTATGAGCTTGATGCTTTCGACTTACTGTCCTCTCACCTGGATGCCATGCATATTTTTCTGCATCGGAAGAAGATATTGGCCAGCCACAAAAAGAACTACCTCAACACGATAAAATACCTCAGAAAGATCATCGACCTGCCTCTGGCTGATAGGCAAAAGCGACTTCAGCTACAGGAAGAAATCAGTAACGTAGCTATTATTGCTGAAAAAAAGTGGTTGTTACGGCAGTTGGAATAGTAGCCTTAGAAAATCGGGGAGCATAACTAGAAGTGTATCGCGCGGAGACGCGGAGGCGCAGAGGCTTTTATTTTACTGACTATCAATAAAATGTACATACCTACAATAACGATTGAAGCCCTTTTCCAAACACTCCTGAAAATCCATACACCTACCCTTGGCTCGAAAACACACGTGCTTTAATCTCAGGCCATTCTTCTTTTAAAATACTGTAATACACCGTGCTGCGGCGGAAGCCATCCGTCATCAGCGTGTGGCTCCTCAGTGTGCCTTCAAAGGTGGCACCAATACCCTCCATTCCTCTGCGTGATTGCTCATTGCGGCTATCTGCCTTGAATTCTACCCGCTCAAAACCCAAGGTTTCGAAGGCATAGCGCAGCATCAAGAATTTATTCGCTCGATTTAGGCCAGTGCGTTGAAATCCCTTGTCAATCCAGGTCCAGCCAATCTCTAAGCGAAGATTCGCATTGGAGATATTCCCAAAACTGGTACTTCCCACATAGCGCTGGCTGGGTTTGTCATAAATTACAAAAGGATAGCGCTCTTCCAGCACCCGGCCAATCAGTGCGGCCCCCAAATAAGCTTTCAGGCTTTCCTCGTCACCAAACCTGGAGGGAGAATACGCCAACAAATCTGGCTGCTCTAAAGCAATAGGCAACAAATGAGGCAGGTGATCCTCTGTTAACGGTTCCAGGCGAACACGCTCATTTTCCAAAACAATTTCCGGTTCAAAATCGAATTCCATAGTAAAATGGGGTTTGAGATGCTAAGAAAAGGTTAATTCCTGAATGTTTTGCAGCACCCTTGATTAAATCACGATTTCTTAACAAAACATCAACCAATGAGAAGCTTATCCTTTATTTGCTGCTTGCTACTTTCTGTATTACTGTGTGCGCAATCCACAGAGACGATCCCCCGTTTTTTAATTGGAATAGAGACTAACGCTCACCTTGAGGACGTAATCAATAGAAGTAACAACCTCGGTTTTGTAGGTATTGGTCTCAGTATTGAAAAGCCCATCGGACAGTTTTCGGTAGGCACGGCCCTTATTCGGCAACGTTTTGGGCCGCAAACCTTTCGTCAATTTACTGGCGAGGTTAAGCCCAACGAGGGGCTAGGACCAGATATTTACACTTTTAGGTTCCAACAAAAAAATATTTCTTTTTGGAATATCCCTCTACGTTTACAGTATCGATTGCCTTGTAATTGTGTCTACGTTCAGGCGGGCCTCCAAACCAGCATCAGCGACCTCAAGGGAACACCAGGAGATGTACCTTATACCAATCCCTCCTTTTTTGCGCCTGGGCCTAGCCCTTACGCCTTGAATAGCATCAGCAAAATAAGCGTGGGTTACGAAATGGCAATTGGATTAAACTTCCACTTATCCGAAAACTGGAAACTTAATAGTCGCCTCACCTATACGCATTACGGTTACTTCAAGAACACCCCAGAAGCGTACCGCAGATTGGGGGACACTTTCATGGGGCTCAATATTGGCCTACAGCGAGCTATTTATTAAAATAATGAATAAAAACTGATCACTGCGTATTACCTTTGCGCGGCTTTTAGGGGTGCTGGGTCACTGGGCGAATGTGTCTATACCTGGCTGAGATCATACCCTTTGGTTTTAAGTCGGAAGTGGGAAGTCGGAAATCGGAAGTAATTAGCACTTAATGTGAGCATACTTCCGACTTCCCACTTCCCACCTCCGACTTCGAAACCAGGAACCTGCCCGGATAATGCCGGGAAGGGAAATTTGGAATTCGGAAATATGAAGTCGGAATTCGGAAATAATACTTCCGACTTCCCACCTCCCACTTCCGACCTCCCAAGGGTGTGAGGTAAGTAATCCCGCGTTCTACCCCGGAATAGCGGTTGTTCATTTACCCACAATTTTTTTGATCATGTTTTTTATTTCATCTTTTCTACGGCGCGGCCTATCGCTCGCCCTTTTCCTTTTTTGTAATACACTTTTATTATTGGGCCAAACGTCCTTTACGGGTCAGGTGACTGACGACGGTGGAGAACCGCTGATTGGTGCCAACCTTTTTGTGCCTGACCTGGATCGCGGTACGGCTACCGACGACCGTGGCTTTTTCGACTTGGGTCAATTACCCAAACAAGAGGTCAAAGTCGTAGTCAGCTACGTTGGTTACCAAACCCGGCAACTCAACATCAGCAGTAGCCAACGATCACCTATGAAGATCACTTTGAAAGAAGACCCCGTCTTCACCGGCGAGGTCATCGTTTCTGCTACCCGTGCAGATGAGCGGACGCCCATGACCTATTCCACCGTTAACCGGGAAGCACTCCAGCAAAACAACCTGGGGCAGGATGTGCCTTTTGTACTACGCTGGACACCTTCGGCGGTCGTTACCTCAGACGCAGGTACGGGGGTTGGTTATACCGGCATCTGGATTCGCGGCTCCGATCCTACTCGTATCAACATCACCGTGAATGGTATTCCGCTCAATGATTCCGAAAGCCAGGGCGTGTTTTGGGTGAATATGCCCGATTTCACCTCTTCGACGGAAGATGTACAAATTCAGCGAGGCGTAGGGGCTTCCACCAATGGCGCCGGCGCTTTTGGTGCGACCATCAACCTCAACACCAGCAAGGTTTACAAAAAGGCTTACGCTTCTACAGACCTTACCGCTGGTAGTTTTGGTACCCTCAAGGGTAACCTTCGCTTTGGCACGGGGTTACTCGACAATGGCTTTACCGTAGATGGTCGGCTTTCTCGCATTACCTCCGATGGTTACATTGACCGAGCTTCGGCCGACCTTTCTTCCTGGTACCTCTCTGGTGCCTGGATTGGAGAACGTTCTTCGGTGCGCCTCAATGCTTTTAGTGGTAGCGAGGTCACCTACCAAGCATGGAATGGTGTAGATGCCGGCCTGGTTGATTTTCCCGAAACCCGCACTATCAATACCGCAGGCACCGAAAAAGAAGGCGAGCCTTACGACAACGAAGTCGACGATTATGGCCAAACTCACTTGCAACTACTCTTCAACCACGAACTCAATGAGCAGTGGTACCTCAACCTGGCAGGCCATTACACCCTGGGCCAGGGTTTCTTTGAGCAGTACAAGGCAGGGGAAGACTTTGCCGATTACGGCCTCTCTCCTATCGTGCTTGGTGGCGAAACGATCAATACTACTGATTTGATTCGCCGCCGTTGGTTGGACAACGATTTCTACGGTGCTACGTACAGCCTGCATTATAATGGCAGCGACCAGCGCCTGCGGGCGACCCTCGGTGGAGGCTACCACATTTACCAGGGCGCTCACTTTGGGGAGATCATCTGGGCACGCTACGCCGCAGAAAGCGAAATTCGTGACCGCTACTACGACAATGATGCCGAGAAGCGAGATTTCAATATTTTCGCCAAAGTCAACTACGCGCTAAATGATCGTTGGGACACCTATTTAGACCTCCAATTACGTACAGTGAGTTATGATTTCCTTGGCGTCAACAACGATGGCACCCAAGTAGATCAATCGGCGGATTTGAGCTTCTTCAACCCCAAAGTGGGTATCCAATACCGCCCCAATGAACGCCAGAGTGCTTATGCCAGCTTTGCCGTAGCGCAGCGCGAACCTAACCGCAATGACTTTGTGGGCAGCACTGCCGAAAACCGCCCTGAAGCCGAGAAGCTCTACAACCTGGAAGCAGGCTGGGAGCAAAACTGGACAAAAGCGACGGTGCAAGCCAACATTTACTACATGTACTACCAGGATCAGCTGGTATTGAATGGCCAGATCAACGATGTGGGCGAACTCTTGCGTACCAATGTTGACGAAAGCTACCGCCTGGGCCTTGAACTAGTAGCTGGCGGCGAAGTAGCGCCTAACCTGACCTTGCAGGGGAACGTAACACTGAGTCAAAACCGAGTGATCAGCTTTACCGAATTTGTAGATGACTACGATGCAGACTTCAACTGGATCGGCCAGCAGGGCATCAAACGCGAGGATACCGACTTGGCTTTCTCACCTAATGTATTGGGTGCCGCAGAACTGCGATACGACTTTTTGCCGCAAGCCGAACGCCATGACTTATCGCTGGCTTTGCGCGGAAAATATGTGGGCCGCCGCTACCTGGACAACAGTGCCGATGAAGCCAATAGCCTGGACCCATATTTCTTTAGCGACTGGCAATTGCAATACACGATTAAACCAAGTGGACTACGGGCGATTCGCCTGAATTTCCAGGTATTGAACTGGCTAGATCAGTTGTATGAATCCAATGGTTGGTCGTACCGTTATTTTCTTGGTGGCGATGCCCAATTGCTCCAAGGCTTATACCCCCAAGCAGGTCGACAGTTGATGTTGGGATTGGGAATAGACTTTTAGCCCCTTTTCTATACGGCTCCGTAAGGCAGGATTTCTGCCTTACGGAGCTATTTTTCTCTAAAAACATATTCATAAACCCACTTGGATTCAAGCTCTCCGTTGATGGTTTCAGTTCTGTACAGAAGTAGTCCATTTTGACTTTGATAGGAATCTACTTTTACCACATCTCCCCTTAAACGTCCCTCTCCTCCTCTGTTATATCGCCTAGATTCCGACACAACAACGATCCCGTTAAACACATGAATGAAGACCCAAAACAATAGTCGCATGATTCCTGATTTAGATTATGACAAATATTCCGCAAAAAAAACTTAAACGCTTCCTGGAAACTGGCTAAACAAATAGGTAATCAACAACATTGGTAGAATAGAAAAGTAGGCATAGTATTTCCTGGCACCCGTTTTTCGTACTTGAATGATCCACCGGATATGTAAAAGCAGCCAGCCGATGGTAATTGGAAATATAAAGATCAGCAAATAAATAGCAGCCGTCATTTTATTCCAACCACCGGTATACCACCTGGTCCAAAGTAGTGGCTTTAAACGATGATTATTAATAAATGCCTGCCAAGTTTCCTCTTGATCAAATGTTGAAACCTCACTATTGAGTTCATCAAAAACAGAAGAAAACGGTATTCTTTCATTTTATATCTACTTCAAAAAAGGACGTTTTTGAGTTTGATGGACCTCTTCCAACCAATAAATCTTGAGAAGGTCTAGCAACCGAAGATTAGGTTGATGCTGATGCAATAATTGTTGTTCCCACAGGCTGCTTTTTCTTTTCAGGAAAGGCATTACCAACTGTAGTAAGCCTGTGCGATGCAAGCGTATCCACCACCGTAATGCTTGTGTTTGCAGAGCAGGGTTTTGCCGATGTAAGCGGTAGAGATTTTGAATGGCAACACGTTGTTTGTCTAACCAGCAGTCTGCTTCATCAAGGCCGATATGAAGAACAGGGTTATCGATGTGCATAATTTCAATAGCCGCGGCCTGAAGTTGAAACCCAAAAAGCGTGTCTTCATGGCCGTAGGTTGTAACTGTTTCGTTAAAAGGAATAGTTTGCATCACAGTTTTAGGTACGATAAAATTGTTGGTCATAAAACCAGCGTAAGGCTGCTGGCGGCGTGTTTTTGCTGGCCGAACTTCTCGTTCTGTGCCGTACCACCAATGCAGATGAAAAGACGCTGCCAAAGGCTTAGGCAAGTAAGTGCGTCCCCCGCAGAGTACTCGCTCAGGCGCTAGTTGTGCTACATAAGTTGCTAAAAAATCATCGTGATCAATACCACTGTCACTGTCGAGAAAGAGGAGGTATTCATACTGAGCCTGTCGGCAAAGCAAGTTCCTTATTTTTGCGCGGCCTACATTGTGAGGGAGTTCCTGATAGTGTACGCCTGGCAATTGAGCCAAGCGGCGGTTTTTAACTAACCAATGGGCTGGAGAGGCATCATCAAGCAAGCGAATTTCCCAGGCTTGAGAGAGTTCACAAGCTTGCCGGTGCAAAGTGTGTACGAGTGCTCCTACATCATAAGCATAAACAGGGATCAGGATGCTAAGCATGCTAGGGAATAAAAAGATTAGGGTTCAGCTGTGCCTTAGGTTCTGATTTGGGTAGGGTAAAACAGAAACAAGAACCATTGTCGTTGGCAGCTTCGTACCATATTTTCCCATCATAGCTTTCTATGATCGTTTTGCAGATAGATAAGCCCAAGCCGGAGCCACTCTTACTTCGGTTATGCAAACGGAAAAAAGGCTTGAAAATATTTTTTTGATGATCAATGGGAACCCCCATGCCATTGTCGCAAACGATGAATACCAACTGCTGTTCTCGATCTTCTAATTTGATAGTAATTCGAGGTTCTCTATCAGGAGATTGGTATCTTATAGCATTGTGGACCAGGTTGAAAAAGATTTGTTCCACTTCAGTACGGTTGGCTTTAAGGGTAGCTGGCGTGGTGAGGAGAACATCGCCTCGAGCCTCTTCGATCTCTGTTTTCAATTGTTGTTTAACACTACTAATCGCTTCATCCAATGGGAAGCGGCTAATTACAGTATCATTGCCTCCCAAATTACTGTAATGAAGCAGATCATCCAGCATTTTGCGCATCCGTTTACCACTGGTTGCTGCCTCTTGGAGGTGTACCTGAGCCTGGGGAGGATTTTCGGCCAGTTCTATACTTGCCAATTGGGTAAAGCTGGTAATGTTGCGAAGCGATTCTTTAAGGTCATGCCCGGTAGCGAAAGAAAACTGACTCAGTTTACTACTGGCAATATTAAGTT
>NZ_JBOEFX010000123.1:0-60252 GCF_050633125.1 Lewinella sp. | reverse complement strand
TATCAATAGGAGCAAAACAACTGTCGGTGTTACAAACGCCAAAACAGGCAGAGAGCATAGTGTCCTGCGTGAGAGGAGGTAAGAAGCGATAGTAATTGTTGGCCTCGTCGGTGCATCCTTGTCCGCTTAAATCTTCGGTGCAGGATTCGTCACTGCATTCCCCATTGACATAAGTATAGTAAGTGGAGTACCCTTCGTCGAGGGTTATACTGAGTTCGTAAATGCCGTCGCCTTCGGGGTCGTTCATGGGCAGGTCGGCACCTGTTGGACTGAGGCCACGGATGAAAATTTGATCGAGGTCCTCGTCTAGCGGAGCTGTATTGAGTGTGAAATGAAGATTGAAATTGGGTGGCACAATACAATTGTCTGTATCACATACGTCATAGCAGGCAGTAAGGTTGGTGTCCTGTGTTAATGGAGGGAGGTAGCGGTAGTGATTGTTGATTTCGTCAGTACAATCTTGTTCGCTTAAATCTTCCGCACAAGATTCGTCGTCACAGTCTCCATTAACGTAAGTAAAGTAGGTCGAAAAGCCTTCGGCCAGGTTTATACTGAGTTCGTAGATGCCGTCACCTTCGGGGTCACTCATTGCTAAGTCGTCCCCCGTTGGGCTGAGGCCACGGATGAAAATATCATCTAAGTCTTGACCTAAAGGAGCCGTGTTAACGGCGAAATGAACACTGAAACTATCAACTGTTGACTGGCAAGGAAGGCCGTAACACACGCCAAAACAAAGGTTGATTGTGGTGTCGTTTAAGACGGGTGCGAGTAGACGTTCAAAATCGACAGTGAGGTCGTCACAGTTTTCTTCGCTTAGGTCTTCCTGGCAGTTACCGTCATTACAGCGCCCATTGAGTAAGGTATATGAACCACTAAAACCAAGTTCTTGTAAAAAAGAAACACTGTATTGGTGGTCTTGATAGGGAGAATAGAGGAGTTTTTGACGGATTTCTCCATCTTCAGAGGTGACTCTAACGTAAACACCCTCTGGGTTTACCTCCTGGAAACTCATGTCTACGGAAAAATTAATTCTTACGGTAGGTGATGCTCCTTGAACCAGAAGGTGTTGCTCGTTAATTGCGAGGTCAAAAAAAGTTTCTGTTGGATTTCCCGGCCAATTAACTTGTACACTATCAATGCTTGAATAATCTGCCAGTCCAAGATGGGCGATAGAAGAGTGTTGAGAAGCATGACTGCCGCCACCGCTAATTTCACGGATGAGAACAAGGTCGTCAATAAATACGCTAATCTGTGCGCCAATAGCATCACGGTTACATTGTGTGCCTTCCAGTTTTATTTTTACCCAATTATTTGAATTGTCTAAATCATTACGATAGAGTTTTACCGCTGGAGCATCTACAACACCATACATACTACTCACCAACAAGTCTACATCTCCATCATTGTCATAGTCTCCATAAGCCAACCCGCGGCATCTTTCATTACTATTAAACCCTGCTGCATCTGATATATCCGTAAAGGTTTGATCCCCATTGTTATAGTAGAGTTTGTTGGGGTCCAAGCTGCCAGTCGCAATAAAATCAGCAGCAGGAATGTATCCTTTTGACACGAAAAGATCTTCGTACAGGTTATTGTCAAAATCAATAAAAGCAGTACCCCAACTGGTTGATAATAACCCATCAGGGGTATTCGTATTTGTTACACCTGCGGCGGCAACATCCTGATATTGGCCCGCTCCATCATTATTCAAAAGCGCATTACTACCAAGGTTAGTAATGTAATAATCAATGTCCTGATCGAGGTCATAATCCCCCCAGGCAACTCCCATACCATAAAGGCCAATATTTGAACCATTGGATTGTCCTACCATAGTGTCGAATACTCCCGTAGTAAGTTCATTGGTATACAGAAAAAATTAGGTTCTACAAATTGACCAAAATCATTAACGAGGTAAAGGTCTTGGTCCGAATCAGTATCAAAATCGGTATTAGTTCCAGCTAATGAACAACCGTTGTCATTTACACCAAGCTCGAAGGCTGCTTCTGTAAAAGTGAAATTCCCATTGTTGTGGTAAAAATAATTTTCGTAGCAATCATGATCGAAGCCGATAGTCCCTGATTGATTGGTTATGGGGTTGGTTCGGTCGATATAGTTCAATACGTACAAATCGAGATAACCATCTAAGTCATGATCAAAAAAAACGGCACCTACGGAGCGAGAAGCATCTCCTAAGTTGGCAAGTGGTGCCATTTCTTGAAAGGTACCATCACCCATGTTTCTAAAAAAAAGACTTCTTCTATTCGGGGAGTATTGACCGGAAAAGCCGAAAGTGGTAACAAAGATTTCCCTAAACCCATCATTGTCAATGTCTCCGGTAGTTACTCCGGTGGTGTAATAGGTTTCGGTGATTCCGAGACCACTTTCAATAGTTACATCCGTAAAAGTACCGTCGTTTTCATTTCTGTAAAGTTTATCCATAAGCCTGCCCCCGGTGAAGTATACATCTTCGTCACCATCCATATCGTAGTCAAAAAAAGCAGCTCCACCACCAATACTAATATAGGGAGAAAAGGTGTGCTCAATGCCTGCATTTTGGGCAACATCAGTGAAAGTTTGAGCAGTGAGCGGTGAATTACCTATCAAAGAGCAAGATAAGAAGAGAATCAAAAGGAGCGAGTTGGAAACTTGCTTCTGATACGGCAAGAGGCCGTTTAAAGGGTGGTGTGGTTTTTTCATAGTAAGATAGTTGGCTGATTATTTAAAGCTACTCTTTTAATTCAAATTCCTTTTCATTGGAATAGAATTCAATAGAGGCCTCATAGCTAAGGCCAGGGATTTCGCCTTTTAGTTGTTTGCTTTTTACCAAATAGATCCGGTAAGAACCTGGGGTGAATAGAGCTACTGCATCCGCAGGGATAAATAAATCACTACGTTCGAAGGGGCCCGGACGTACGATAGTGCGGACTTCTTCATTAGGGTCCGTAAATAATAACAAAAGGCTTTCGTCAGCCGCTAATTTGTCATTAATCGTTAGCCTGAGTCCCTCTGAAACACTTGCGGAATTGATAGTGAATTGGTTAATTCCCGTCATGGGAAGCTTTACTTCACTAGGGGTGTCATGGCCAGGCATTGTGAAAGTAAAGCGGCTAGAAGCCTGGAACGGGACGCGCATTTTTCCTTCGTAACGCAGGAGGTTCTCCGGCAGCTGTTTCTGTTGAGTACCACTACCCATAAAGGATACTCCGCCAGGAAAAGAAAGTGTCGTAGAGTCTTCTTTGAAAAAAGAAGCCTGTCCACGTAATTCTTGATTTTCAGCGACGTATCGCACGTAAAAATTTGCTTCTAATTGAGGCTGGTTCTCCACCGCTTGTTCTGCACCGCAGCCAGAGAGAGAGGAGCCAAGAACAACAAAAAAAAGTAATCGTAAGCTAATCTTGAGATACATACCTTCTATTTTGTGCCCAAAATAAGCTAATACCTGCGATTCTTCTTACCTTTGCCCTCCAGTTTTTGGTGTAGTCTCGCCCTGATGGGCGAATTGTGTTGATCGCGCTCATGAGACAAACTACTTCTTAGTGGATCAACCCGTAAGTTTCTTTTTACTAAGTCGCCGCTTATTTGTGTTTGGGCGAGGAGCTGAAACCGGAGTGTAGCCATAGCTATATGAGAATTTCAGGAGTGAAGCACAGGTGCAAATAAGCAAGGCTTGGATGTAATAAAACTTGCGGGTTGATCCAATAGATTAAGCCCCTTTCCATGATTACATACGTAAAAGGTACCATCGCCTTCAAGAATCCCACCTTTATTGTGGTGGAAGCAGGAGGTATTGGTTATCACATCAATATTAGTCTTCATACTTACGCTCAAATTGAAAAAGCGGAACAAGTCCGCATTTTGACACACTTGCAGGTGAAGGAAGATAGCCATACCCTTTATGGCTTTGCAGAGGATTCAGAGCGTAATTTTTTTCGCATGCTAATATCGGTCAGTGGGGTAGGCCCCGCAACGGCCCAAATAGCGCTGTCTAGCCTTACACCTGACGAGTTGCGGGCTGCAATTATAGGGGAAGATGTCAATACTTTTAAAGGGGTGAAAGGCATTGGTCCAAAGACGGCAAAACGCATTATTCTAGACCTTAAGGATAAAGTTTTAAAAGATAGTGGCGAATCTGTAATTCTTAGCACCCCTAAAGACAATACCCTTCGGCAAGAGGCGTTATCTGCTTTGGTGGCATTAGGTTTTTCCCGCCCGCAGGTGCAACGTATCCTGAACCGCATCCTTCGGGAGTCGCCAGTGGACAGTGCGGAGCAACTCATCAAGCAGGCATTACGGGATTTGTCATCTTAGCTAGCGTATGCTATTTTACCCTAAACCTTCTGCGGTGTTAAATTTTGAGTCTTCTACCCCAAGGAACGGTAGAGCTCGTTTAAGGAATGAACAATCGGGATAGAGAATCGAACAGTGAGAAACAATGATTAGACAAATTCTACTCTCAAGTATTTTTATTACCCTTGCTATTTTTGGAAGCCTTCGTGCTTGGGGTAGTAATCCAGGATTAGACGATCCATACCAGATCAATTACGTCAAAGCTAGCGTTCAGGATACCCTGCCGCCATTGCAGGACCGTTACGAAGATTTTATAACGAATCCTACCAATAACCCCTTCGACCTGAATGATCCCGCAGCGGTGGAGCAAACAATTGAATACGATCCAATTACCGGGCAGTATATCGTTACCGAACGAATAGGGGAAACCCTCTTTCGGCCTCCTACTTATATCTCCTTCGACGAGTATATGGAAATTACCCGCCAGCGTGATCAGAAACGCTATTTTGACCAATTGGGCGGCTTTAATAGAGGGAGTAGTCTCAGTATTGATGACCCTCTCGCTGGGGTAGATGTACAGTCCAGCTTAATTGATCGACTCTTTGGAGGAAACGAAATCAACATCCAACCTCAGGGAAGCATCGACCTTACCTTTGGTTTTGATTACCAATACGTAGAGAACCCTATCCTCACCCAGCGACAAAAACGCAATGGCGGGTTTGATTTTGATATGGCCATCCAGATGAATGTCACAGGACAGATTGGAGAGAAATTGAAATTGTCAACAAATTACAATACTCAAGCGACCTTCAACTTTGACAACCAAATCAAAATCGATTACAATAGTGATCTCTATGGGGAAGATGATATCCTGAAAAAAATCGAAGCGGGTAATGTCAGTTTACCATTGCGCGGGCAATTAATTCAGGGAGCACAAAGCCTTTTTGGTCTTAAGACCGAACTACAGTTTGGCCACTTGCGCTTGACAGCCATCGCCTCGCAGCAGCAATCCGAGAATGAAAATATTACCATTCAGGGAGGGAGCCAAGTAACAGAGTATGAGGTGAAGTCGGATGAATACGATGAAAATCGCCACTTTTTTATTTCGCACTATAACCGTGCGGCTTTTGAGCCAGCACTCACGAATCTGCCGCAGATCAATACACTTTTCCATTTAGAAAACCTGGAAGTATGGGTGACTAACGACAGAAATGATGTAGAAGATACAAGAGATATTGTAGCTTTCGCCGATTTGGGCGAGCCAGAACGCTTGACTAACCCTGCTGAAATAGAAGCACAAGCTGATCCACGCTATCGGGAAATTTGTGATGGCCGGCCACTACCAGATAACAGCGCTAATGACCTTTACGATAGGATTACGGCCAACGAAGAATTACAAAATATCGACCGTGCGGTAGCCATTCTTCAGTCTTCTCAGTTCAATCTTCGACAGTCCATTGATTTTGAAAAAGTACGGGCACGTAAATTGAGCCCCCGTGATTATACCGTTCACCCTGAACTTGGGTTTATCTCTTTGAATATTCAGTTGCAACCAGACCAAGTGCTGGCGGTTTCCTATACCTATAAATACAACGGAGAACCTTTTGCAGTAGGTACCAGTTCGATCAACCGAGCTGATGTTACCACTGATACGACACAAACTTCTACCGTACTTTTTACGAAGATGCTAAAAAGTACGACCCAGCAGGTGGATGTGCCAGCTTGGGACTTAATGATGAAAAACGTTTATTCCATCGGGGCCTATCAGGTGAACCAGGAGGACTTTCGTTTAGACATTTTTTATGATGATCCGGGGCGTGGTGTTAAACGGTTCTTGCCAAAGTCTAACTTGGCAGGTGTTCCTTTGGTTCGCGTATTCAACCTGGATCGCCTTAATGTACAAGGAGATCCTCAGCCTGATGGAATTTTCGACTTTGTTCCAGGAGTAACCATCAACCCGTCGAATGGACGAATAATCTTCCCGGTACTTGAACCTTTTGGTAGCTATCTGGCAGGAGAAATAGAAGGAGCCATTCGGGATTCTTTCGTTTATCAGGAGCTCTATGACGAAATTGTCTTTGATGCGCGTGAGTTTCCTGAAAAGAACCGCTATGTCATCAAAGGAACCTACAAATCATCAGTTGCTTCAGAGCTTTCCCTAGGAGCGTTTAATATTCCTCCTGGCTCAGAGCGTGTTACTGCTGGTGGACAGTTATTGGTCGCTGGACAGGATTATGATATTGATTATTCAACAGGGCGAATTCGTATTCTCAACGATGCTATTCTTAGTTCAGGAGTACCCATCAACGTTTCCTTTGAGGATAATACCGTCTTCGGTTTGCAGAATAAAACGATGATAGGCCTGAGGGCAGACTACGAAGTCAATGAAAATGTAAATATCGGAGCGACCTTCCTGAACTTGTTTGAACGCCCCTTTACTCCTAAGGTGAACTTTGGCGATGATCCGATAAATAACCGTATTTATGGCCTTGATTTCAACATGAGTAAGGATGCACCATTCTTAACTCGCCTAGTTGATAAATTGCCATTTTATAGTACAACCGAGCCTTCCAGTATTTCAATTATGGCGGAAGCTGCTGCGCTTGATCCCGGTCACTCGCGGGCGATCAACCAAAGTAGAGATGATAAGTCGGGTATCGTTTATGTAGATGATTTTGAAGGGTCTGCAAGTACCATCGACTTGCGCCAGCCAACCAACCAGTGGTATTTGGCGAGTGTACCCCAAGGGCAGCCCACCAAGTTTCCGGAAGCCAACCGTGGAGGCTTGGTCTCGGGAGCAAACCGCGCCCGACTAAACTGGTATCGTATTGATCCGCTGGCAAGAACAAGCCAGGACAACAGTGATCCCTATACGAGCCTAGTGCCTCAGAATGAGATTTTCCCCAATTTGTTTATTCAGCCTAACCAACGCTCGGATGTGCAAGTTTTTGATTTGTCTTATTTCCCTAACCAACGAGGTGCTTATAACTTCGATATTCCTGGCGGCCGCGAAGGTTTGACGGCAGGAGTTCAAGCTTCAGCTACCGATTCGTTGTCACCAGTACAGCTCAACGACCCGGAAACCCGCTGGGGAGGGATCATGCGCGCGATTACGACCAATGACTTCCAAACCTCAAATATTGAGTTTGTAGAATTCTGGATGTTATCTCCGTTCTTGGACCCTAGCAATCCAACACAGGCCGATCCTAATTATGAAAATAAGCAAGGTAATCTTTACTTCAATTTAGGGAATGTTTCAGAAGATATTCTACAGGATTCTCGCCGCTTTTTTGAAAACGGTTTACCTGGCCCAGCTAACCAGGAGCGCCCGGTAGACAATACCGTCTGGGGTAAGGTGCCTGTAGGACAGCAGATTACCCGTGCTTTTGACAATGATCCGGAAACCAGAGCACTACAGGATGTAGGACTTGATGGTTTAACGGATGCAGAGGAGGAAGATTTTTATAGTGGCTATTTGAATGCCATTGGTACACTCAACCCACAAGCAGCAAATTTATTGAGGAGAGACGTAGCCAATGATAACTTCCGTTTTTACAATGATGGATTCGGTAGCAATGACCGATTGCGAGAGCGCTATCGCCAGTTCAATAACCCAGAAGGTAACTCTGGTGCTAATCAAGGAACACAACTTCGTCAGTCAGGTACGAATATTCCAGATGCGGAAGATTTAGATGCAGATAATACCCTGAACGAGACGGAATCTTACTACGAATATACCATCCCTATCTACGCGGATCCGACGAATCCCCGGGAAATCGACCGCGAGAGGGCTTTGTATATTACCGACCGCATCGAAGATCAGACCAGTGATCGTATTTGGTACCGTTTTAGGGTCCCCCTTCGGCAGGAAGAGAAGCCGGGCGTATTTGATGCTATTAATGGTATTCAAAACTTCCGTTCTATTCGTTTTATGCGGATGTACATGAAAGGATTTAGTGCTCCTACCATTCTGCGTTTTGCAACCTTGGAACTAGTCCGTAACCAGTGGCGTCGATACACCAGAGATGATATTGGTTATGATGGTGTCCTTGAGCCTTGTGAAACAGATGGGGTGAATTTCCAGATCGATGCTGTAAATATTGAAGAGAATGGCAATAAACAGCCTTTCAATTATACGCTGCCATTAGGTATCCAGCGTGAGCAGTCACTTGGCGTGTTTAATGCACTGCAAAATGAACAGTCACTGGCTTTACGAATAGATAAACTATGTGATGGTGCTGTTCAGTCGGTCTTTAAATATACCGAAGTAGATATGCGTCTCTACGAACGATTACAGATGTTTGTACACGCAGAAGAAAGAAACGGGGTTACCGTGCCAGATGATGCACTTAGTATGTTTATCCGCCTAGGTAGTGACTTTAGTAGTAACTATTATGAGTACGAGATACCGCTAAAAATGTCTCGCCCTGGAGCCGTAAGTTCCGATGCAAATCCTAATTCACCAGCCTATAAGGCAGAGGTGTGGCGTGGACAAAACCAATTTGACTTCCCACTAGAAGTACTTAAGAACCTAAAAGTGGAACGGAATGATGTCGAATTTAATGAAGCAGAAGAGTACACGCAGGTGTATGTTTCCGAAGGGGAAGATGGCCTTCAGGGAATTCACAATATCAAAGTTAGAGGTAATCCGAACTTAGGGTTTGTTAAGGTAATGATGATTGGTATTCGTAACCCATTAGTAGATGGAGATGCTTATGCAGGTGCTGAATATCCTGTCGAAGTTTGGGCCAACGAGCTTCGTCTCACCGGCTTGAATGAAAAAGGCGGCCTGGCTGCCATTGGACGGATGGACATGCAACTGGCCGATTTGGGGTCAGTTACCGTTGCTGGTAACTACAATAGTATCGGTTTCGGAGCACTTGACAACGGTGTGATGGAGCGTAGCCGCGAACAAATTACTGGCTATGATATTGCTGCCGATGTAAACATCGATAAGTTTTTCCCTGATGAGTGGGGCCTACGGATTCCTTTCTATGCGCAGCGTTCTAATACAACAAGTACGCCGGAATTCGACCCTTATGATTTGGATATTCGCCTGAAGGATAAACTCGATGCCACGGAAAGTGCTACTGCGCGTGACTCTATTCGCGAGCAGGCGCAAGATATTACCAACCGAGTTGTTTACAACTTTAGTAATGTTGGTATTGAACGCAGCGGCGACAATGGAGGAGCAAAGCCTAAGCCTTGGGATATTGAAAACTTCAGCGCTAGCTATAACTATACCCGTACGGAACAAAGTGATCCTCTTATTCTGAATGATACCCGTGAGGAATATGCTGGAGGTATTGATTATGCTTATAGCCGACCTACTAATTATCTACAGCCGTTTAAAGGAATTAAGAGTAAACCGCTCAGAATAATAAAGGAGTTCAATTTGAATCCTTTGCCAAATTCTTTCTCTTTCAGTACAGTGTTGGATCGGAGCTTTTCACGGACACAGTACCGGTTCTCTGGTGTAGAAGAACGGTTCAATACTTTCTTTAACAAGAGCTTCCTGTGGAATCGTAACTACGATTTGAATTGGGATTTAACGCGGTCCTTGAAATTCAATTTCAATGCCAATACCAATGCCGCTATTGATGAACCAGATGAGATTGCAGCATTAGAGGACCCAACGATTACGGATATAGACCAATTCAGAAAAGACAGTATTTGGACCAATATCCGAAACCTTGGCCGCCCTAAGTTATATGAACACAATGTGAGTTTATCTTACACGTTACCTATTCGCTATCTTCCATATATGGACTGGGTACAGGTACGTGCTCAATATCAGGGGGGCTATGCCTGGAATGCAGCATCACTGAACGTGGATAGCTTGGGTAATGTAATTCAGAATTCACAAAACCGACAGTTAAATGCGGACCTGAATTTTGATAAACTATATGATCAGGTACCATTCCTGAAGAAAATCAATCGCCCGGCACGTCCTTCTCGTAATTCAGGAAGAACGCCTTCTGGGCGAAATAACACAGGAAAAGACGAGGAAGTAGCAGATGGAAATGGCGGCAGAAAGAAAAGGGACGGAGAAATAAGCCCAATTACCCGGGCCTTGGTACGTCCTTTACTCCTAATCCGTAAGGGCCGACTTACCTATTCTGAAAACATGCGTACGGTAGTGCCAGGATTCACACCTCAGACCGAACTCTTAGGGTTGTCGTCTGGATTTGATGCACCAGGATGGGGTTTTGTAGCTGGGTTACAACCTAAAATTCGGACCTTGACAAATGCGGAACGAGAAGCCGCTAATGCGGGTAATCCTGTTTCAGATGACTGGCTATACCAAAATCGGGAGTGGATCACGCAAAACGTCTTTTTAAATCAGGATGTTATTCAGGAATACACCCAGAACTACGAAGGGCGGATTACGATTGAGCCTTTCCAGGATTTTCGACTGGAAATCGAAGGGAGTCGCAGCTTTACAGAGAATTATACAGAGAGCTTCAAGATTTTTGATAAGGAAAATCCTGATGTTGATTTTGAACACCGGATTCCGAATTTTGGTGGCCGCTTGACCGTGTCTTACAACGCTTTGTCGACGATGTTCCAAAGTGACACGGCTTCGGTAAAAAGACTGTTCAAAACATTTCAAGGCTATCGACGAATCATCTCTCAGCGTTTAGGTAGTGGTATTCACGAAGATCCAGACCTGGCTGCCGAAGGCTATACTGCAGGCTTTGGACGTAACCAGCAGGATGTTTTGATCCCCGCTTTTATTGCTGCTTACTCAGGTGAAGATCCTAATACCATTGATCTTGATCCGTTTAATACAAGTTGGAAACCTAACTGGCGATTGACTTACAACGGTTTGGCGAAATTGAAAGCGTTCCGAGATATATTCTCAAGCTTCAATATCTCACACGGATACAAGTCGACCTTTACTATTAGTAATTACGAGACGAGCCTGTACTATCTTCGGTCGCTTCGGGAAAACCCTACGGCTGGAGGTTTAGATCAAGAAACCTATGACTTCTTTCCGAGAATTGAAATTCCGGATGTTGTCATTCAGGAAAACTTTGCACCGTTGTTTGCCATAGACATGACCTTTCAGAATGGTATGTCTATGAATTTCGACTACAAACAAGCCAGAACTTTGGCCCTCAATATTACGGGTAAGCAGTTGCTCCAAACCCGTTCTTCTGAGATTGCTACAGGTTTTGGTTACCGGATGAGTGGCGTGAACATCGGCTTCCTTACGGGTAATAAGAAGAAGAAAGGCCGTGGCAATACCGATGAGCCCGATCCCGATACAACAGCTCCGGGAGGGCGCCCTCGTCAAAATCGTGCTGGCGGCCGATTGAATACCAATGACCTGGATTTCCAGTTCAACTTTAGCTATCGTGATGATTTGACGGTGACGCAAAAACTGGATTCGGATATCTTCGAACGCACGAGAGGGTCCCTTTCAATAAATCTATCGCCTTCTGCCGAATATCAATTGAATAAGAACTTGTCTTTACGCTTATTCGTTGATTACCGTCGGACAATACCAAGAACATCTGCTGGCTTCCCGCGTACAGATGCCTCAGGTGGGGTCGTTGTAAGGTTCCAGTTGAATTAATAAATATCAGTAAGACTGTTTAATAGCCACAGAGACAGAGAGACGCGGAGGTTTTATCTTCGAATAACTCTGGCGCTGTGGCTATTTTTTTTTGGTATAAAGCCTTCTTTTTAGGAGCCTGATTATCAGCCACTCTTAAATATCCGTTAAAGTGCAACGAGCCAGGGGGTAATCTTTTAACTTTGTTGTCGTTCTCTGCGTTATCAAAGTCGATATGAATAAGCAAATAATCTGGTTAATTATAGGAGTGATGAGTTTGGCCGTGATTGGAGTGGTAGCACTTCAGACGGACTTGACCCTTACGTCGATTCGTGCCAACGAAGATGCGTTCGACAAAAATGTCCAAAACGCACTAAGTGTTGTCGCTACCCGGATCGAAGCAGCATCGCGTACAGATGATCTTTTAGTGATAGCGAATGGCTACTCTGCGGAATACCTTAATGTTGAAGGAGTGGTTGGGGCAGGAGAGAATGGCGGTATGTCTATTCCGGTAGGAAGTACTAAAGTCTCAGCCAGTGATGCCTATAGCGAAAAATTGCTGGCCCAACTACTAACCAACACGGGAACGGGGTTGTGCGATGAATGCCGTCGTCGGCACAAGCTGGGCGTTGGTTTCGAGGAAGGCGAGGTACAGAATATTACGTACGATTACCAGAGTGTTCACAACCCTATCGAGGAGCGGATTGATGCCCAGCGGCTTGGACAAATTTTGGAGCAAGAACTGGAAAATAATGCTATTAAGACCCCCTACGAATTTGGCGTTTTTAGTGTAGAGAGAGGAACTTTCGTTATCAGAAATGGGCAGTATCTGTCTGGAGATTTATTAGTATCCACCAATGTAAATACTTCTTTCCCTAGCTTGGCAGAGTCTTCCTACAGTGTGACACTTTTTGAAAATGAAGAAGGAGATGCTGCTGGTAATTTGAAAATTTATTTTCCAGAGAAGTCCAGTGTATTGTGGAGTACGTTATTGCCGAGCTTTATCGGTACTTTTCTTTTTGCGGCGTTGATTTTAGCATGTTTCGGTTATACGGTGTGGGTTATTTTTCATCAAAAACGGCTGTCGGAGATGAAAACAGATTTCATCAACAATATGACGCACGAATTTAAAACACCAATTGCAACTATCTCTTTAGCAGCGGATAGCATTTCCAACCCAAAGATCTCCGGTGAAATATCTAAAGTTCTACGCTTTGCTAACATAATAAAACAGGAAAATAAACGTATGAATAGTCAGGTAGAGAAAGTTCTGCAAATGGCCCAGATTGATCGGGGGGAATCACAGCTCCGATTGACCAATGTAAATTTGCATGACGTGATCTCCCGAGCAGTAGAAAATATAGGCTTACAAGTAGAGCCTCGGCAAGGTACCGCAATGGCAGTGCTCAATGCTGAAAACCCGATTGTTGATGGAGATTTGACGCATATTTCAAACGTAATTAATAATTTGTTAGACAATGCTAATAAATACTCTCCGGACGCACCTGATATTGTAATTACCACCACCGATCGTCAAGATGGTGTTGAAATAGGTGTTCTTGATCATGGCATGGGGATGAGCAAAGAAGCTCGTAAGCATATTTTCGATAAATTTTATCGGGTACACACCGGAGACCTCCACGATGTGAAGGGATTTGGTTTAGGGCTCAGTTATGTAAAAGCCATTATGGACGCTCATAAAGGCAGCGTAGAAGTGAAAAGTGATTTGGGAAAAGGTAGTGAGTTTATCCTCTTTTTCCCACGTCGCCAAGGAGTTGAACAAACGATGCTTAGTTAAGTCCGCCCACACTATTTTCTCAAATTTTGCAAACATCCATTACTCATATGGCACATAGAATTCTCTTGGTAGAAGATGACCAGAATTTTGGCGATGTACTTCGCTCTTATCTCGAAATGAACGATTATGATGTAACGCTCGCTACAGATGGCGAGAAGGGGTTAGAATGTTATGAACGAGGAGAGTACGACCTTTGTATTTTTGATGTAATGATGCCAAAAAAAGATGGCTTCACTCTAGCTTCTGAAATACGAGAGAAGGATACCACTATGCCTATCATTTTTCTGACAGCACGCGGAATCAAAGAAGATATTCTGAAAGGTTTCAAAATCGGAGCCGATGATTATATTACAAAACCTTTCAATTCAGAAGAGCTGTTGTTGCGTATTCAGGCTATCCTGAAAAGAAGCCAGCAACAACCTGATCCACGAGAAGACGTCAAAGAATTTATTATTGGTCGGTATCATTTCAATTTTCCATTACGTATCCTCACATTCGATGGAGGAGGTAGTGAAGAAATGAAAGAGAAATTGTCGCCAAAGGAGGCACAATTACTGAGAATGTTTGCCATGTATCTCAATGATATTTTACCTCGTAGTGAGGCTTTGAATAAAATTTGGGGAGAGGACACCTATTTTACCGCTCGAAGTATGGATGTATTTGTAACGAAACTCCGCAAATATCTCAAGTATGATGAGAACATTGAAATTGTAAATATTCACGGAAATGGATTCCAATTATTAGTAAGAGCAGAGGAAGAAGCTTCCTAAATCAGGATTTTATCTACTAATATTGCCATTTAATCACCCAAGAAGGGTGTATTACGATTTTTTTTGGTACATAATAGCTTGAGAAATTAAATTATTGCTAAATTTGAGCATATAAAGAAGTAAAGTCATTTATGGCTGTTTCCTTTTATATGTTAATGCATCGCATTATTCCGGCATTTATGCCGTTAAGAATAGTTTTTGGGATTATGATTATGGCTAGACAGAGGTAACACCTGTCTAGCTTTTTTTTATCCAGTAAACCAGGATTCATCGTTTATGCTGTATACTCAATTTCTCAAGCCGCTACTTTTTCGTTTAGCACCTGAACAGGCCCATCACTTAACGGTGAAATTACTGGAAACGAGTTTAATGATTCCTGGTGTATCCGCAATCATGCGGAATCAATACCACTTGGCGGATGATCGCTTGCGGCGGCAATGTTTTGGAATTGATTTTCCTAATCCCGTGGGTTTGGCTGCCGGATTTGATAAAGATGGCCGTTACTTTCATGCAATGAGTAACCTAGGGTTTGGCTTTATTGAAATAGGAACGGTCACTCCTCGCCCTCAAGGGGGCAATCCACAACCTCGTCTTTTCCGTCTGCCAAAAGATAAGGCTTTGATTAACCGGATGGGCTTTAATAACGAAGGGGTAGATGCCTTGGTGGAACGCTTGAAAAAGGGTCGCCCGGAAGGGGTCGTGATTGGTGGAAATATTGGAAAAAACAAGGATACCCCTAACGAGAAAGCCACAGATGATTACTTGATTTGTTTCGAAAAACTTTTTCCTTACGTTGATTACTTTGTGGTTAATGTTAGCAGCCCCAATACGCCCAATTTGCGTGATTTGCAGGAAAAAGAGCCTTTGACCAAATTGCTAAGTACGCTACAACAGCGGAACAAGGAGGAGGATTCTCCCAAGCCAATTTTATTGAAAATAGCCCCTGATTTGACGGATGGCCAATTGGATGATATACTGGAGATTGCTAAAGCAACAGAACTTGCTGGGATTATAGCAACAAATACCACAATTAGCCGCGAAGGTTTGGAAACCAATACAACAGAAGTAAGCGGCATAGGAAATGGTGGCTTGAGTGGTGCCCCCTTGCGTGAGCGTGCCACAGAGGTTATTCGCTACTTAGCAGAGCACTCAAAAGGTGAGTTGCCAATTGTTGGTGTTGGTGGAATTACCAACGGCCAAGATGCCGTAGACAAATTGGCCGCTGGTGCTTGCTTAATCCAGGTGTATTCCGGATTGATATACGCAGGCCCTACGTTGGTGAAAGATATTTGTAAGGCAGTTTTGGCAGAATAACTATTAGCTGGTTACTGTGGTACCTTTAGCAAAAGTACCTTTCTCTACCAGATACTCCGCAATCTGTACTGCATTGGTCGCGGCACCTTTACGGAGGTTGTCCGCTACAACCCAAAGGTTGAGGCCGTTTTCAATGGATTCGTCGCGCCGAATGCGGCCCACAAAGACTTCGTCTTTGTTTTTAGCAAAAAGTGGCATTGGATAGTTATTGTTGGCCAGGTCATCTTGGATGATGAGGCCGGGAGTAGCTGCCAAAATAGCTTTGACATCATCCAATTCGAAAGGCTTACGCAATTCTACGTTGATAGACTCTGAATGGCCTCCGTCTACGGGTACCCGCACAGCAGTAGCTGTAATGCCGATACTATCGTCACCAAGGATTTTACGGGTTTCGTGTACAAGTTTCATTTCCTCCTTGGTGTAATCATTCTCTAAAAAAACATCACAGTGAGGGAGGCAATTTTCGAAGATAGGGTGGTGGTATGCCATTTCTTCTTTTGACATCTCTTCCCCGTTTCGCTCGGTTTCATACTGGTTAACAGCCTTGACACCAGTGCCGGTAAAAGATTGATAGGTAGAAATCACTAATCGGCGAATGCCATAGCGTTGCTGAATTGCAGTAAGTGCAACTACCATCTGAATGGTAGAACAGTTAGGGTTAGCAATGATTTTATCCTGGGCGGTGAGGGTAGCAGCATTTACTTCAGGTACGATGAGCTTCTTCTCAGGGTCCATTCTCCAGGCGGATGAGTTGTCAATTACTGTAGTGCCTGCGGCCGCAAATTTTGGTGCCCATTCCAGAGAGGTACTCCCTCCCGCAGAAAACAATGCAATATCTGGTTGAGCAGCTACTGCTGTTTCCATTCCGATAACCGTATGCTCCTGTCCACGAAAAACAACCGTTTTGCCTACAGAACGTGCAGAGGCTACAGGTAGAAATTCACTAATAGGAAAATTTCGTTCTTCCAGTACACGACACATTACATTACCCACTAAACCGGTAACTCCAACAACGGCAACTTTCATGCTAAAATCATTTTATGTAGTGATAAAACAGTAGTAAAAATGCTTAATCTTAATTTAAGAGGGTAAAGATAAAGGCAATCATGCTTTTTCGCTACTTTTGGAAAATGAAAGCTGCTATTTTTTTCTGCATTTTACAAGTCCTGAGCTGGTCACTCTTTGCTCAGTTTACCGATGATTTTTCAACGGGAACCCTCGCCACTTACTGGCAGGGAGACACAGATGTCTTTACTATAACGGATGGTGAATTACAATTGAGTGATGCTGCTCCGGAGTCTAATAATACTTCGGAGCTCTTTACCTTGGCCCCGACAAGTACTGCCACTGTTACAACATGGTCTTTTAACCTGCGCTGTGAGTTTGCTCCATCTACGAGCAATTTTGCGACCGTCTTTTTGACGGCTGATCAGCCTCCTGTAAGTAGTAATGCCTGGCGTGGCTATTTTCTAAAAGTCGGAGGCATTTCGGGCTCAGACGATGCCTTGGAGCTTTATCGCAAAGATGAGAATGGAACAGAACTTTTGATCGCTGGAACGAGCGGAGCAGTTGGAGCTGACCCCGTGAACCTGAGCGTAATTGTAGAACGAACAGTAACTGGTGAATGGACGCTCGAAGCGGATTACTCAGGTGGCCAAGATTATGATCCTCAGGGTACAGTGACGGATAACACCTATTCAAGTGGTTTGTACTTTGGCTTTGGTTGTCAGTATACAAGTAGCCGTAACATGGCTTTCTTTTTTGATAATGTGGAAATTGACCCAATTGTTGTTGACATGGAAGCTCCTCTTGCCCAAAGTGTCAGCGTACAAGCAGCGAATGCCATCATTGTTCAGTACAATGAACCTTTGGCACAAACAAGTGGAGAAACACCGGCCAATTACAGTTTAAATAATGGCATAGGTACTGCCCAAAGTGTTAGCTTCCCGGATGGTGACCGTACGCGTCTTTTGTTGACGTTTGCCAATAATCTGACCAATCTCAATACTTACACCTTGAACTTAACGGATGTTGAGGATTTAGCTGGCAACGTCAACCCGAATCAAGACCTGAGTTTTGAGTTTCTATTGCCTGAAGTTCCGGTTTTAGGAGACTTAATCATTACTGAAATCTTTCCAGATCCAACTCCACCCATAGGGCTTCCTGATTTTGAATATATAGAGTTGTACAATGCAAGTGATAAGGTTTTATCATTAGCAAATTTAGGTTTGAGCACAGGTAGTACACCTCGTGAAATAGACCCTTATGTGATGCTTCCTCAGTCTTATGTCATTTTGTGTGATCAGGATGCAGCCTCAGCACTAGGAGCTTTTGGGGAGGTGGCGACCTTAGCGTCTTTTCCTGCACTCACAAATGGTGGTGACGACCTGATTTTGACAGATAGTGATGGAAACATTCTAGTGAGCCTTGTTTACGATGACTCTTGGTATCAAGATCCCTTACGGGCGGAAGGAGGTTATGCGATGGAATTGATTGATTCCACTTTGCCCAATGATTGCCCGGGTAATTGGAAAGCCAGTGTTGCTGCAGCAGGAGGTACTCCTGGCCAAGAAAATTCAGTTAATGGTAACGCATTGGAGAATGTTGCTCCAGTACTACTAACCGCTTTTGCACCAAATTCTACAGAAATAGTCGTTCGCTTTGATGATGTTTTGGATAGTGGTATCGATTTAACCGACTTTTTTTCCATCAATCCGAATATTGAAATAGGTACGGCATTACTGGAGCCTGATCGGCAATCTGTTCGCTTATTTTTAGGAAGTGCTTTAGCAGAAAATACGGTGTACGAAGTAAGTGCGCTTGCCGGACTCAAAGATTGTATTGGTAATGAAGCAACAACAACGTCTTCAGTACAAGTAGGCTTGACGGTGAGTCCAGAACCTGGCGATTTAGTTATTAATGAGATTTTATTTAATCCCAATACGGGAGGTGTTGACTTTTTGGAACTCTATAATCCAGGAAATAAGATTCTTAATCTTCAGGGTTTACGTTTAAGTAATGAAGCGATTACTACTGGAACGACGAGTACAATAGTAGAAACCAACACCGTTTTATTGCCTAGAGAATTCGTCGTGTTTACACCAAACCCTTCTAATATTCTATTGGAGTATACGGTACCTAACCCCGCAGCTTTGGTAGAGAATAACTTGCCAACTATGGCAGATGATGAAGGTAATATTAGTGTATACAACAGTTTTATCCTGTTGGATGCATTGGATTATACAGAAGACTGGCACTCTCGCCTCTTAAGTGATCGTGGTGGCGTGAGCTTGGAAAGGCTAAGAGCAGCGTCCGTTACTCAAAGTGAAGGGAATTGGGCTTCGGCGGCTTCTACCGTCGGTTATGCAACCCCCACAGGGAAGAATAGTCAAGATCGGACATCTGTAATCCCTCCAACGGAAGACTTTTTCGTGCTGCCGGAGAAAACGTTTTCACCCGATGGCGATGGTTTTCAGGATGTGCTAGAGATTCAATACAGCTCTGACCAAGCGGGGTACTTGGCACGCATTGCTATTTTTGACGCCCAAGGACGGTTGGTTCGCCAATTGGAAGATTTGGAGTTGTTGGCAGGTACGGGGAGTTTCCTATGGGATGGTACGACGGATGAAGAACAGAAGGCACGGATTGGAATTTATATTCTGGTAGCAGAAATTTTTACGACCGAAGGAGATACACTTACCGAGAAGCATACTTGCGTTTTGGCAGGTAGATTAGATTAAGAGAATAGAACCCGTTATGAGAAACTTCCTTTTGTTAATTTGTCTATTAATCGGTAGTGCTTCATTATTCAGCCAACAAGATAGCCTTGGGTTTCCTGGCAATTGGGTAGGTGAATGGACAGGCGATTTGGTGATCAGTACCAGTGCTGGGGAGATGCAGCAATTGCCTATGATTCTCAGAATATTACCACAAGAGGAGGGGAGGTATACTTTTACAATTGTTTATGGCGAGGATACCCCAGAAAATACGCGGCCCTATTTTTTGGAAACCATTGATGCTGAAAAAGGCCATTATGTAACTGACGAAGAGAATAGCATTTTATTAGATGATTTTCTGATCAACGGGAAACTATATAGTCGATTTGAAGTAATGGGAAATCTCCTACTATCTACACTGGAAGAGAGAGAAGGACAATTAATTTATGAAATTATCTCCGGGCCATTAGCGCCTATCAGAACCACAGGGGATACCATCATTGAAGGAGAAGAAATACCTCCGGTGAATAGCTACCATGTAAAAGTACAGCAGCGTGCCGTTTTGGTAAGAAAAGAAAACGGAAAGTAGCGTTTAGTACTGTAATTTCATCTTAGCAATTTGCTTAAGGATTTTCCTACCCCTGCTGAGGTAGCCGGGACTGCCGTGTTCCATACCTTCTTCAATAAGTGTTTTTAATTCAATCGCTAAATCTGGGTACACAGGTAAAAGGTTAGCAATGCACTGCATCGCATAAACGTGTATAGCGACAGGTGTTTTAGGGTCGGCCAATAGTTCAAAGGAGAGTTGAACAACCCTGCCTTCTTGATCTTCGGTCAAAGGAATGTTGGTTTCAGCGATGACTTTAAGCCCGTTGCGCGCTATCGCTGGATGAGGTGGAGCCTCAATAGCACTGATAAGATCGTCGAGATGGGGTATTAATAATTCAGGATATTTCATGCCTACTTCGCTGACGACCCATGCACCTCTTTGCACTGCGACCCAATCTTCTCCATTGAAAATCTGCATCAAAATAGCATAGCGCTCGGGGTCACTACCAATATATTCAGTGATTCGACGAGTATTTTCCTTGGAGTGTCGCTTTAAGAGTTGCTGGTGAATGTCCATTCGTATTGTTTTTAGCCTCTCCGAGGAGTGTTTCGCTTGATTCAGGGCGTACTTTTTACACTTTTGCATCATTCTAGCACCTTCGCACGGTAGAGGAAATAGCCAATAATTCCAAAAATAAGAATAAGGAAAACTAGTAAAAACCAGAGCCCAAGACCATCTTGCTGACCAAGTGCCGTCTGAATAATTCCGTACTGGATATAGGCAAAGCACAGGCAGAGCACAGCAGTAAGGGCACGGTTCATTTGCTGCATGTTTTTATATTGACGTGGGGCGTTTTCTGCGGTAATAGGAACAGAATAGTTTGCTAAGTGTGGACTACGACCAACAAGGGTCAATATTCCAAAAAGCATAACACTAAGGCCAAATACTACCCAGAGTGTTATTTTCCCTCCATAGCCATCAGGCTTTCCAGCGGCATCGAAATGAACAGGGATACGTTCGGGGACCAGGTCATAATAGTAGAGGTTGAGACCGAACATCAGTAAAAGGCATAACAATGAGATTCCTGTTAGGAAATAATCGAAGGAATCGGGAGCGATATTGACCTTAGGTGTTGTCATGATTGAATAGAATGGTACACTTAAAGATAGGAATAATCATCTACTCGAGATTGGCGCGTAGCCACAGTAGTATTTTTTCCATCTCTGTTTTTAGTGTTTTTGTTTTGTCGGGGTAGTTGTTGTGCATAAAGCTAAAAATATAGGTCTTGCCGCTGTCGGATATGAGGTATCCACTTAAGCAATGGATATGCCTAAGGGTACCTGTTTTGGCATAAATAAAAGGTTGATTTTTTGGCCCTTCGTACCAGCCTTCAATGGTTCCAGAAACTCCCCCTGCCGGAAAAAAACGAAAAAGTTGGTCTTGATTCACTTGGGTCATCAACTGATCTAATACACTAACAATACTGAAGGGAGTAAACTGATTGTAGCGAGATAAACCAGAACCATCTACCCAATCGAAAGGTTGGGGGGCTTTTGCCAAAAGGGTATCTCTGACGTAAGCCAAAATCCGTGGACTGTTGATGTAACCATAGCGCTGGGCACTTACGACCTGAAGGAATTGTTCTGCGAGGAAATTATCACTGTCCTGTAGGAATTGTTGGAAGACGGTATCAGGGATGGGAGCTGTAAGTGTCTTCCGCCGGAAAGCACGTGGTAGCGTATCCTGGTTGTAAAGCACTGTGCGCTTAAAAGTATCTTGCAGAAGCTTAGCCACAAGAGGTAAATCATAATGAAAACCAATACTTCGATCCAGTTTTTCTACACGTAAAGCACGATCACTAAAGGTGAAAATATTGCGATCTTCGTATCGGCTGAGCGTACTGGGGTTTTCGTAGACCAGGTTATCCTGAAAGTGTTCAGGTATTACCTTTATAGGTGCGAGGTGCCCCGTTTTTGAGAAATGAGCTGCATTGCCATACACAGGAAGTGCCGCCTTTTCCATCTGATAACCGTAGGGGTAATCATCCCAGGACCAACCTTCGCCGTAGCGTTCATCATAAAAGTGCCCGTTGGAGATGATCCAGGTCTTTTCCTCCCGTTGTTGTAGCCATTGGGAGAGCGTATCGTAACCAACGAAATCGGGATGGAGTAGTAGAGGGTACCCCGTGCCCCAAATTCTAAGGGTGTCTCCTTGTTCTTGATAATGAATCACTGGCCATTCTCCACGTAGCAAGGTTTGTGCTGCATAAAAAGTGAGTATCTTGGTGTTGGAGGCAGGAGTGAAATACTTGTCGGCCTGGTATTGATATAAAAGCTGCCTTTCTTCTGGATCAAAAAGCGCAAAGCCAGTAAATCCTTTTTGGAAAACTTCTGAATTCTCTACGCTTTCTGTTAAGTGAGAGACGAGCTTGCGGGAAACAGTTTTCTGAGCTTGAAGCGTGATAACGCAAAGGCTAAAGGTAAAAAGAGGGAGAAAAAATCGTAGCATGGTTACAGTTGGGATTAAGAGCGTGTTTGGGGGCTGCCAAGGTAAAGAATAGTCAATAATATTTTTTCTTTTGTTTAAATTCGATTAGCGTATTTTTTGCGCAATACTTATCGAAAAATAATTTGTCAGATGGGACATCATGTTTTAAATAATTTGCTGTGCAAAAAAAACGCAGTTACCGTATTGCGAAAAGGGTACGCCCAGGCTGCTTGGAATTATGGAGGGGTACTACTATTCTTTTTTCTTTTACTAACCTCTTTTGTACAGCCACTGTTTGCACAGTTGCCTAACAATGACCTTGAGGCCTATAGTCGAGCGCGTACTGGACTTATTGTTTTGAAAAATGAGTCCAAATTATTGCCTTTGAATGGCTTGGAGACCTTGAGACCAGCTTTGTTGAGTATTGGTTTGGATGATGACACGGAACTGTACAATTCCCTGAATACTTACGTTCCGACAGCTAGAGTTGATTGGCAGAAGCAAGAAGATTGGAGCGTAAATTGGCCAGCACCTTTGTCACAAACAACAGTCGGCAACGTTTTGATAATGGCTATGGATGTTGATGGCGTAGCGGAGTCTGGGTTTGATTTTTCGAGACTCTTTTTTAGCCCTGATATGCCAATTGTATTTCTACTTTTTGGAAAGGGTGAGCTTGTAGAAGCCTTCCTTGATCAGAATATACGAGCAGGCATTGTCAGCGAAGAACGTGGCCCTTGGGCGCAATCGCTAGCTGCACAACTCATTTTTGGTGGAATTGGTGTTTACAACAAAGCTACAGAAGCACTAAGTGAAAACTTCCCCAAGGGGAGTGGTGAGCTCTTGATGGCCAATGGGCGTATGACTTTTTCACCACCAGCACTATTGGAAATGGATGCTGAGTTGTTGGCAGATAGTATTTCTGCGATTGTCAAGGATGGTTTGGCACACCATGCTTTTCCTGGCGCTCAGGTATTGGTCGCTCGAGAAGGGACTGTTATTTATCATGAAGTATTTGGATACCATACCGAAGCAAAAGAACTTCCTGTACAGCGCACGGACCTTTACGATTTGGCCTCGGTCTCGAAAATCACTTCAGCACTGCCAGCATTAATGAAATGGTACGGGGAGGGCGATTTTGACCTTGATGCCCCATTGCAAAAGTACTATCCTGCTGCGCATAAGAGTAATAAGGCTGATCTGGACTTTAGAACAATGCTTTCCCACCACGCACGTTTGCGCCCCTGGATACCTTACTGGCAGGGCACGTTACGAGGAAATGGAAAATACCCTTGGTCGCGAGCACGTGACCTTGAACGAATCAACGATTATCGCTTTCGAAGAAAAAGCCTATCGCGCGATTCTTCCAATCAGTTTTCTATATACCTGACTGACCAACTCTGGCAGCATCGAAATTATCGCGATCAAATGATGAAAGCGATCTTAAAGTCTCCCCTGGAGGACGAAGCGGAATACCGTTACTCTGGTTTGTTGTTTTACCTCTTGCCTGATATTGTGACCATGAAGGCGGGCGTTCCTTACGAAGATTATTTGCAAAATACCTTTTACCGTCCGTTAGGTGCTTATTCTTTGGGCTTTAACCCTTCTCGCTTTTTTCCCAAAGACCAAATCATCCCTACGGAAAGAGATAGTTTTTTCAGAATGGAGTTATTACATGGCTATGTACACGATGAAGGCGCGGCAATGATGGGAGGTGTGTCTGCGAATGCAGGCCTTTTTTCGAATGCGTATGATTTGGCAAAAATCATGCAGATGTACCTCAATGGTGGCGACTACGCTGGCCATCAATTTATTGAACAAATAGCACTAGATACCTTTACCAGCCGGCATTTTGCAGGAGCGGGCAATCACAGAGGATTGGGTTTCGATAAACCCTTGTTGGAATACAATGCGCAAAAAAGCTCGGTAGCAGAGGCTGCATCGGCAGAGAGCTTTGGCCATGCGGGGTATACGGGGACTTTTGTATGGGCTGATCCGGAAAAGAAACTGCTGTTCATTTTTCTGAGTAACCGCGTTTATCCAAGCCGGAATAACCGGGGACTTTACACCAGAAATATCCGGCCACGCATCCACACGGCTATCTATCAATCTTTGCAAGATGGGAAAATGTAGCAACTATTGTAATAAAACCAACGTTTGGAATACAAATAAGGTAGATCAATAAAAGCTGATAAAGATGAAAGTATTTTTGCGCTGGTTATTACTTGAAGTTTTAGTTTTTCTAGGAGTTGTATTGTTTGCACAGCCCGTTGAACAGTCGTTTACGCCGACTAAAGCAGAGAATAAGCTCTTGTGGGAAATCTCTGGTAAAGGACTCGCTGCCCCCAGTTACCTCTACGGTACTATCCATATGATTCCTGCGGAAAACTACTTCCTTACGGAAGCCACCGAAGTAGCGTTTGATAAAAGTACCCGAGTTGCTTTTGAGATAGATACGGAAGAAATGACCAATCCTGCTGCAATGATGGGATTGCTGAGCAAGATGTACATGAATAATGATACTACGCTGGCCGATTTGCTGTCCGAGGCCGACTACGCGGTCGTTTCTACCCACTTTGAAGAAATGGGGATGCCAATGATGTTTATGGGGAAAATAAAACCGATGTTTCTCACCATTCTTGCAGGAGAAGACATGAAGGACATGAAACCCGGCGAAAACCCCATGAGTATGATGGGAGGCGATGGTATGAAAAGCTATGAACTAGAGCTGACAGAACGTGCCAAAGCTGCGGAAAAGCAGATTGTAGGCTTGGAAACCGCTGAGTTTCAAATGAGCCTATTTGATAGTATTCCTTATACTGCTCAAGCTAAAATGTTATTGGAAACCATTCGCAGCGGCGAGGGTGAGGAGGATGAGGAAGAAACCAGTGCCATGGATCAAATGATCGAATTGTATACCACGCAGGATATCATAGGCATGCAATCATTGATCAGCGACGACCCGGCGGGTATTGGCGGCTACGAAGAATTACTCCTCCTGAAGCGTAACCGTAATTGGATTCCGGTTATGGAAGAATTGATGACGAAGGAAACAGTCTTCTTTGCTGTAGGTGCCGGCCACCTTGCTGGCGATGAAGGCGTAATTGCACTACTCCGCAAAGCAGGTTATACGATGACGCCAGTGGATTAGTGAGTGAAGGAAGTTAAACTACAAGCAGACGGGGAGTTGCTCAAAATAGACCTTGCCTTTTTTGGAGGAGCTTACACCTTTTGGGAGAAAATCCGAAGAAGAGGTGTAGGCTCCTCCAAAGTTATATACGAAAAAGGGGTGCCTGTTTTGTAATGAAAAACTGTACTCGCTTAAATACTACATCCAAACGACTGCATTCCCCCAGTATGTACCCCTACTACTCGGCTTCCTGACGGAAAATAGCCTTGGTCTAGTAAAGCATAAAGTGCATAAAACAGCTTGCCAGTGTATACGGGTTCCAATAAAATACCATGTTGTTGATAGAAGGATTGAATGAAAACCATAAGCTCCGGGCTTTGCCGCGCGTAACCTCCGTGGTGAAAATTAGGATGGATTTCCCAGTTCGTCCGGTTTAGCCCCAATGTCGTCAATTGTTGTTCAACTTCACTAGTCATGAAGTTTCCTTTTAGCGCGCTGACACCCATAACTTGTGGTGGGTTCTCTTCAGAGAGTCCACTAAGTAAACCTGTCAGCGTACCTCCAGTGCCACAGGCGACGGCCAGGTGTGTCGGTTGCTCAGGGCATTGAGTGATGATTTCTTTTGCCAAGGCAGCACAGCCATCGTAAGCCGCAGAATTGGTTCCTCCCTCGGGTAGGATATACACCCTGCCAAAACGGTCTTCTAATTGGCGTAAATAGGCCGGTTCCTTTTTTGTGCGGTAGGTTGTTCTGTCCACAAAGTGGAGCTCCATACCGTTTTGGCGTGTCAGCGCCAGCGTAGGGTTTTCTACTTCTTCCCCTCTTACTATACCTATGGTGGCAAATCCCATATGATTTCCTGCACTTGCTACTGCTGCCAAGTGGTTGCTATAAGCACCGCCAAAGGTGAGCAGTTTTTCATAGCCTTCCTTTTTAGCATGCAACAGGTTGTATTGTAGTTTTCGCCACTTATTACCACAAAAGGGATCATTGGGATGCGGAGCTAGTAAATCATCTCGCTTTATATATAATCTGACTCCTCTATTGTCCCATTGCTGGTCATTTAGCAAGACGAGAGGACTGGGCGGAGGAGATTTGAGATCAGCAAAATTCATTGTTGTAAAAGTATAAAGTTATTTAGTGGTGGCTCATGTTTTTCGCGAACTTCCTTAACAGCAATTCTTTCTTTTTAACGCCTTTTGACTATCCGTCAAGCAGTGTTCTTTTTTTTACGATTATCCTAACGTATCGCTAACAACATTTAACGACTAAGCCCTACATCTTGCCGTTATACAAGCATTAATACAAAAACAGCGTGGTTGGCCGGATGGGGCTTGCTAGCAAAGTTCCTCCGGCTGCACGCTTTTACTTCAGAGAAACAAAAAACATCATCATGCTGTCTAACACAAAATTATTTTTCGCGGCCTTTTTGTTGCTAACCACCATTGCTGTACAAGCCCAGGTAAGTGTAGGTGCCCGAGTAGGCTACCAACTCAATAATGTTTACACGACAGAAGGCTTAGATGCTCTTGCACCTGATTTCCATAATATTGACGAGGTTAATGTCGGCCTGGTGGTTGAAATCCCAGTGGCGGGCGGGTTCTCCTTTCAGCCAGAGCTGGCTTATACCACCAAAGGTTTTGGACTAAAGGAAGGCTTTGATGCCGAATTGTTGGGGGTAAATCTCCCTGTGAGTGGCCGTGCCGAAACTCGGATCCGGTATGTAGAAGCCCCACTATTGGCAAAGTACAAGTTTGGTCAGGAAGCACTAAAGGCATACGTTGCTGCTGGTCCTACTTTAAGCTATGCGAGTAGCGGACAAATTGATACCTACGCAAATGTTTTGCTAGAGGTGGATTTGGGAAGCGTTCCATTAAACCTAGATAACATCAATTACGAGCGCTTCGATGTTGGAGCAACCGTAGCTTTAGGTGCGCAGTATGATTTTGGTCCGGTGACGACCTTCGTAGATGCGCGTTACTACCGAGGTTTTTCTGAATTGTACGACATACCTTTTGTCAATGAAAAAGTGAGAAACACCGGTTATGGCTTCAATTTTGGTGTAATGGTACCATTGGGCAATTAAAATTTTAGCTTTATCGGAACGTGGGTGATTCTGTAATTAGTTCCGTTAAACATATCCATTTAGGAATTAGCCGTTCTCCGTAAGGGGAGCGGCTTTTGTAATTTATTTGATTATATAATTATTTATTTAAACAAATAATCTTCTATTTGGTTATGATTTGTCTTTTTTGTGTATCTTTACATTGTCAGAAGGGAGCAACACTAAAGCTTGTATCTGATACAAATAAAAAAGCCCACCGAAGGGTGAGCTTGAAAAGTTTTTATGGCTGATTTTCGCGCTGCTTTCGCTTCCGTCTATTTGTTAGGCGGAAGCGGAACGGCTTTTGAAAAAGGTCTTGAAGATAAATAAACACCCAAAAAAACGTCCCCAGCGCGCTCCATCTGAAACGCTCTCAGTAGTTTTATTAAAGAATTTGACACTGGTTTTCGTTGTGGCCGGTGCTTTCTGTCAGGAAGTATCGGCCGTTTTTTATTGGGCAACCTCCGGTTTGTCGTATTCTTCCAGTAGCTGGTCAATCTGCTTCAGAAAAACATCTACTTTCTCCTCTTTGGTACCATCAGCATAGGCCCGTAGATGGCGATCCTTGTCAATTAGCAGTATCCATCCCGAGTGATCAAAGCCTCCAGGTACTTCGGGGGCTTCCAGCACGGTACTGATATAGTCGTAGCTAATAGCATAGATAGAATCACGATCGCCAGTGACAAACCGCCACTGGGGAGAATCGGCCCCTAATCCTGTAGCATACTTCTTGAGCTTGCCCACCGTATCTCTTTTTACATCAATGGTATGCGACAGTAAAGCAACCCGGTCATCATTCTGGTATTTTTCGTAGATGCGTAACATCTGTGCCTTCACCTTTGGGCAAATGGTAGGGCAGGAAGTGAAAAAGAAATCTGCGATATAGATTTTATCATCAAAATAAGCATTGGTGACTTCCTGACTATCCTGATCTACAAAAGAAAAGTCACGAATCTGATGATAAATGGTATCCCCGGTATTGGGATCTGTATCGTGAAAGCCATAGTACTTTAATTCGCCCTTGCCAGAAGAATTGCAAGCGACCAACACAAGGCTGGTAACAATGATGCTAAATAACGTAGTAATTTTCATAGCAGCTGAGGAGGTTGTTTGATGTAGTCTGTATAAATAAATGGTCCTCCACACCTCCGTAGCACCATGTTTGAATCCTTGCGCTACGGAGGTGTGGAAGAGGGGGGGCTAATTACCTGTCCGTTCCTGGATCAGGGCTTTCGCAGCAGAGATGCTGGCTCGCATATCTTCCGCCACCTGGTCAATGTCCGTTTTTTCTTTGTCAATAAAAGCCATTATGGCGGCATGGTCTTCGTATCGAGCTCTTACCGAATCCTTCGGGTTTTCTTTGATACCTCCCATCCATTCCATCATCCCGTCTTCTGCTTTTTCAATGTTAGCAAGGGCTTCCTGTGCCCGTGGATGAAAATCACTGGCTTCAACCATAGCATCTGCGGCGAGTTCTTTGAGTTGGGTAGACACTTGGTACAAATCGTTCATCAGGGGCATAACCACGTCGTGGCCTTCCATCATTTGAGCCCAAGCCTGCTCTTGCTCGGCAAGGTCTTCCTTGTTGAATTTAGGTTCTGGGCCACAGCTAACGACAAAAGTGACAACGAAAAAAAGCAAAAAGCAACGATTAAACATAGTTTTATTCTTAGGTTTGTAATTACGTAAAAGCAAAGTTAGGCTTGTTAGGGAAGCTTTTCCAGTAACGAGCTAGTTTTTACAAATTCTCTGACATAATATTGACGATAAAACAGACCAACTCATGAGTCCGGAATATTTGAAAAGCCTGAGCAAGTTTTTATCCCTGATCTTGCGCCACAAACCAGAAGTGATAGGGATTAAACTGGATGAAAATGGCTGGGCAGATGTCGATGCACTGATCGAAGGAGCTATGGACAAAAATAAGGAAATGGACCTCCCTATTTTGGAAGCTATTGTAGCCAGCGACGAGAAGCAGCGGTATACTTTCAACGAAGATAAAAGTAAAATTCGAGCGAACCAGGGGCATTCCGTCAAGGTTGATCTGGAATTGGAGCCCGTCAAGCCACCAAAAATCCTCTATCACGGGACCACTGAGCGTTTTGTGCAAAGTATCATGCTGAAGGGTATTGAGCCGCGCTCTCGTAACCATGTACACCTGTCAGAGGATGTAGAGACGGCCACTGAAGTAGGGGATCGCCGTGGTGATACCATGATCTTCAAAGTCTTTTCTGGCGCGATGTTTCGCGATGGCTATCACTTCTACCAATCAGCGAACGGTGTTTGGCTGACAGACTTGGTTCCTAATAAGTACCTGGATATGTTGTAGAATGGGCCCTGCCTGCCCTGCGGTTGGCACCAGGCTATCCAGCCCCATTTTTTTCGGTGCACCGGAAAAAATGGGGCTTTCTATCCTTGGTCCTCACTTTCGATGGAAGATCGGAATGCGTCGTGCTGGTCGCCATTAGGCCAGCACCTGGTTGCGACCTAGCTTACTCAGTTTATAGGTAGTAGTAATCATAGCAAAACGCCCTAATGCATTTGCTCGGCTTTCTTCAAAATAGTTAAAAGCATTTCTTCGCTTCAGTCTTGTATTCTGATTCAGCAAATCAAAGACGCTAATCTTGAGCGTCAGTCGTTTTCCTGCGAGGATACTTTTGCGAATAGATGCTTGCTAAAGGGTGAAATTGTTTTGCGGCCCGAAAGCTTCCTGCGAAAACTGTTGGTATTCCATTTCAGGTTGATGAGAATATCAATATCCTCAGGCTCAAAGGTGTGGGCTACCGGTTCGTGGTGAGAAAATGAGTGTTTTAATAGTTGTAAGCGTTGGAAAAGTGTAAGTGTATAATCTGCCTCTTTTATTTGTTCGTCACTCTACGTTGAATTCGTGATTTCTTTTTGGGCGGCTGCCATCGTGCCTCGGCACCGGGCTGTTCAGTCCCCGCGGGGCATTACCATTCCTGCCGCCGTTCGTCTTTGCGCCGTGCTGGCCTGTTTGCGGCCAGCACCTGTGGTTGAAAGGACCCCAAATTGCTGATCGAAGCAGGTGCAAATAAATAAGCAAAATTTGGTGACGCCAATCACTGATTCTATTCCATGTTTTTCAGTACTTGCAATTGTTTGTGCTCATTCTTTATAAAGCTGTATTTATGAAATCACTGGTCTTTTATCTTCTGTTCTCCATTTTTTTACTGAGCATTTCTGCTTGTTCTGGACAGCCCAATCTATCAGGCACTATCAAATTGGAGGAAGATGGTGAATGGGGAGCTATGGTCTATCTGATTGACCCTGGAAGCTGGAAAGGAGTGGGGAGTAGTTATGTCGGGATCATCGTCGATTCGGCAAAGATCGGGCCCAATGGAGGTTTTGCTTTCGAAGAACTGCCAAGCGCTCAGGAGCCAATATTACTGCAACTAGCGATACAACGAGCTGGCGAACGTTTTCCTAATCGCCTTGACAATGAACATCCAGATGCTTCCAATTACTTCCCTTTGATTTGGCAAGATGGAGAAGACATCGTGATTACGGCCAGGGCGGATCGTTTTCAGGCGACTTTTGCTATTAATAATCCAAGCCCATTGAATACAGCCATGCTGGAGCTTTGTGGCATACGACAAGCAGCTTTTGCCAAATACGTGGAAGCAGATTCGGAAGAAAGCCATGATGAACTGCTTGCGGAAGAGGACGCATTGCAGGATTTTCAAAACGTTTTGATGCAGTTTGCGGAGGATAGCCCGCACCTGCTGCCTGCATTGACAGCTATTCGTTGGGTGAGTATCGCGGGCAATTACGAGCGGATTCCGGAGTTTCTGGTCAGGCAGGCAGAGCGTTGGACAGCTGAGAAGCCCGAGCACCCTTGGGTACAACAACTGGCAGCGGTTGGTGATCGTCGAAAACTACCTGTGCTTGTAGGCGACTTGCTGCCTGATTATCCAATGCCGATGTTGGCGGGTGATACCGTCTCGTTGCATAGCTTATTGGGAGCGCGCTTAACCCTAGTAGATTTATGGGCTTCCTGGTGTGGGCCTTGTCGCGTGCAAAATCGAAATTTTCTAGTCCCCCTCTGGGATCAATACCATGAGGATGGCTTTCAGATTGTAGGCTATGGCTTGGAGGCCAGCTCGAAGGCTTGGGCGAGGGCGATTGAAGCCGATGGTGCTCACCGCTGGCCTCATGCCTCTGACTTGCAGGGCGATGATTCTCCACTTTTTGAGTTACTCCGGTTAACGACCATTCCTGCCAATTTTTTACTTGATGATGAGGGGAGGGTGGTCGCTAAGAATTTGCACGGAGAAGAATTGATGGAATATGTGCGGAGTGCGATGGAATAAAAACTACTGATAATAATAAGATAAACAGAAGTATTGCGCAAAAAAAACGTTGGTGACACCCTGTACGTAAAACGATGGTTTAGGTAACCGATAAAAATGTTATCATTATAGTAGAAAACCTAAATTCATTGTGGAAAACAAATTTGTAAGTTATTTTTCAAGCATATCACCTCTCTCCAAAGAAGAGTCAGAAGCTATAGCTGAAAGTATGCAAACAAAAACCTTCATAAAAGGAGATTATTTACTACAAGAAGGACAAATTTCAGCAAATACCTATTTTATTCTGGAGGGCTGCGTCAGGGAGTATATATTGATAGATGGTGATGAAAAAACGACCAATTTTTTCACGGAAGAGCAATGGGCAATTTCATTAAATAGCTTTGCCCCGGAAAATACGGCAAAGCATAATTGGGTTTGTGTTGAAGAAACAACTGTAGTTGTGGGAGACGAGGAACAAGCCCAGGCACTATTCAAACGATTTCCCAGATTTGAGACCATATCACGAGCTATCATGGAAGCAGCATTTTTAGAGCAAAAAGAAGCTTTGTCTTCCTATTACACAGATTCACCTGAACAGCGCTATCTGAAACTAATAAAATCAAGGCCGGGCCTAGTACAGCGAGTACCCCAATATCAACTAGCAAGTTATATAGGGGTAAAACCAGAATCTTTGAGTCGTATTAGAAAACGAATCGCTTCAAATACGGATTAATCCTTTTTTCATTCCCCTAAACAGTAATAATAACGTTTCCTCTTTTGCGCCCCTTTTCTACATATTTATGGGCTTCAATCATCCTTTCCAAAGGATAGGTACGATCAATTACAGGTTTAATTTTCCCTTGTTCTGCCAAGGATTTTAAATTTAAAAAAGCTTCTTTGGGGGTTAAGGGAGTCCCATGATCTATGGATATATATTTGCCGTTGGGAGTAATTGCTTTTTTACTTTTTTCTTTTAGTGCCGATGATTTTGAATTGCCTACAGCGTCAATTACATATTTATAAGTTTGCAATTGTTTTTCAGCATTTTCTGCTGTGTAGTCAATCATCTGGTCACAACCTAGGGATTTGACTAGGTCAAAGTTCCGAAGACTGCATACGCCAGTGACATGGGCGCCTGCATTTTTGGCCAATTGTATCGCCATAGTACCTATACTTCCTGAAGCCCCATAAATAAGAATTTTGTCTCCTTTTTTTATAGATGTCTTCTTTAACAAATGAGAAGCAAGTAAGCCTCCATATGGAATAGCTGCGGCTTCTTCAAAACTAAGATTCGCAGGTTTTAGTGCAAGATTCCAATCTTCTGGTAAACATATATATTCTGCATAAGAACCAAAACGGCGGTTGGTAGGTGAGATAGAACCATAAGCAAAAATCTCATCGCCTACGTCAAACAATGTCACATCTTTACCTTTATGTTCTACAATCCCTGATGTTACCATTCCCAAAATAGGATTTCTTGGACTTCCAAAGCCAAATATAAGTTGGAGTATAAATCTGGGAATCAGAGGTTCGTTCAATCCACGAATAAGAACGTCACTTGTGGTTACTGAAGTAGCACGTATCTTAATAAGTACTTCATTATCGTTTGGTGTTGGTTTTTCAACATTACTTAGAACCAGGTTTTCCGCATCACCATACTTTAGACATTCTATTGCTTTCATAATTTTTACGTTATTGGTTAAATAATTATAGCAGCAAAGTTAATCTGGTTGAATCCCGATTTCATTGACTTGGGTTAAGAAGTGAAGCTGAATTGGTTAATTGTAAAAAAAACAGAAAAAGAACAATTAATGAAAGGTAGCCGATAACAACGGCTAAAATGTCAAGTGTCGCTAAACGCATCACCTATGTTTAGAGAAGGTGTTTAGAGAGATCGTTGGGTCTTATATCAAAAGGCGTAAGGCGAGGCCTGAAGCACGGCGGATTCCGATTTTCTATAGGGAGAGCAGGAGCGATAGGGACAACTCTGAGGAATGCAATGACGATCACCGAAGGTAGATAGCCCGGTGCCGTAGTGATGTGTGCGCAGCAACGCCACTACCGGCATGGCCCATGATTTTAGTGCTTACTCAAATAGACGCCAGACAAAATGAGCATCATGCCCACAAAGTGAATGATGGAAATGACTTCGCCGTCGAGCGCGCCCCAGGACATGGCTACCATGGGTACGAGATAGCTAACGGTGCTGCCAAAGACGGGGCTGGTCCACTGGATGAGTTGGAAGAAAACAATGCCTGCTAGTACGGTGCTGAAGAGTGCGAGGACAGTGATGTAGCCGACGCCCTTCCAAGCTTCCGGTGTTTGTTGGAGCGTGCTGATAAAATCAGTACCCAGTAAAAGATAGAGCAAAACGGGGATGCCGACGAGTGAGAAAGAAACGGCGCTAATGGTGAGTGCCTTCATGCCTTTGAGGCGAAAACCTACGAGATTGGTGCTGGTTGCATAGCAAAGGCAGGCCAAAACAATGAGTAAGCCGTAGGCCCATTTGCCTCCAAGGCCTGCTTGTTCGCCAAAAGCAAAAAGGCAGATGGCGCCTGCCAGACCGATAACGATACCGAGGGTTTTGGACCAGGTAAACCGGGAGTTGAAAAACATTAACCCCAATAATAAGGTAAAGAGCGGGGTGAGTGAGTTGAGGATACCCGCCAATGAGCTGTTGACTTCTTGCTGGGCTGCAGGGAATAAGAAAGCTGGCAAGCCGGTTCCCATCAAGCCTACAAATAAGAGCATTGGGAGTTGGCGATAGTCTATTTTTCTTAATTCTCGCAAGAGGATAGGAGAGAACGCAAGGGCGGATACCCCAAGGCGGATGCTTGCTACCTGCACCGGTGGAAAGTATAGGAGCCCCCACTTGATGAGCACGTAAGACGTTCCCCAGATGAGGCTCAAAGCTACCAAAATACCCCAAGCTTGCCAGTCAGATATGGGGCTATCGGCAGCAGCAATTGATTTGTCCATCTTGTTATTTAGACCTTGTTGGAAAATACTGCGCAAAGTACGGGTTTTATTAGATAGCGCAGGGCTTTCTTATTGGACTGAATTGAACCATATAAGCTATTATAAGATCATATAAAGGGAATTGTTTGGGTGTCTGAGGACCTTACCCAACGTCTGGTAGAAAAACGGTGGTCTTACCTTCCTGGATAGTTAGACCATCTCTTTTGCATCCTTAATATCAATCTTATGTTACTGCGCTCGATCGTTTTCTTAATGCTCATTAATTTCTCTTTAGCTGCTCAGCCGGTGGGTTGGCAATCCTATTTGTTTGCAAATTACCTTGTAGGGGGCGCAGAAACCCAAGATTACAGATGGATTGCCACGGTAAACTCTGTAGCCAGGTTTGATAAAATTACCGGCAAAGCAGAATTATTCCATTTTCAAAATAGCCTGCTGCCCAAGCAAATTTTGGACATAGAAAGAAGTAGTGAAAACAAATTCACGGTTTTAGGAAGCAATAATGAATTGGCTACGTGGGAAGAAGGAATATGGACAAAGAATCAGCTAGAGCTACCTCCAAATGAGGATAATCTTCGAAAGATCGTTGGTAATACTGGCAACGGTTCTCTATTGTTGGTCAACAATCAAAAGCTTTATTCCTTGTCCTCGGAAGGGGATATAGAGCAGGTCCCTTTTACGGAGCAGGCCTCCCAAAACAATTCTATCCAACAGGTTTTGCTAGATAGCGAAGACCGCATCTGGATTAAGGGTCATGCTTTTGTTACACAACTAGCTGTAGATGGCACGACCTTATTTAGCTCAGTTTTTGAGGAAGAGTACCTCTATGATATGAAAATGGATCATAGTGATAATATTTGGTTGACGACCAACCGATATATTTACCTATGGCTTAACGAGGCTCAGCAATTGGTACAACTACCTCTCGATGACCTGGGCATTAACTCATCAGGAGGGGTCATAAGTGCCGTTTTAGAACAGGAGGCAATTTTTATGATCAATGGGCGTGTTTTTCAAATAAGCTACAGTAATGACAGTTTTCAAAATACGGAATTGACGGATGCTTTTGCTTTTGCAGAGCTGCCAGGGAGTTATGGTTTCCAAGATAGTAATGGCCTGCTTTGGTATCAAAATTACCACCGAGAGCTCTTGTCTTGGCAAATAGGAACCCTAAACGCTCCGGAGGAAGCTATTGTCAACCCTTGGTTAGAGGTCAGTGGAATAAATACTTTAGGCTTGGACCCACAAGGAAAGGTATGGGTAGGAGGCAGTGATAAAGTCGCCTACCTGATGGGAGGGCGTTGGCATAATGTTTTGCTAGATAGTACGGGCTTTTTATCAATAGGCATTAATGACATCGTTTTTAAGGACGACGGGACGCCTATAATTGGCTCTGGGGATCAATTTATTTTCGGTTTTCCTGATAGTCAAGTAAGAGAATGGAACGGCGTTTCCTGGGATACCCTTACTAATGCCATCACGGTAGCATCTTTTCTCCCTATTACCCATTTGGAATGGGATCATAATGGGAATCTGTGGGTGCTACGTGCTTCTGACAACCTCTTTTCAGTGCGTTACAGGGGGCAGTGGTACCGGTATCGACTAAATGATGTGCCCGCTATTATTGGCTCTTTTCTATGCTTTGCCCAGGGTATCGATGGTTCTATGTGGATAGGTACAGATAATGGATTACTCAATTATGATGGATTTTCTTTTACACATACTGAACCAAGTGCATATCACGCGGGCGCGCATTCGATAGAGTCTGTCGCTGTTGATGAAAGAGGAGATAAGTGGCTTTCTTTGCGCTACGATGGCCTAAGGCATGAAGTAAATGGCGAATGGACGGTTGTCGAAGAGGTGGCAGATTTGGCTGCTCAACACGGCGTAAAGAAAGTTATCTGTGGGACTTACCCCGAGGTATGGGCAACCTTGTATTCGCAAGGGGGGGTATTGCATTTTGATGGTACAGACTGGGAATACTTGTCGCCTGAAAATTCAGGACTGATAGATGGTTATATCACAGATATTTTGTGTGACCATTTCGGTCGCATCTGGTTTTCCAGCCAATCGAGTGTCACCGTTTATTCTCCTAGTACTCCCGTTATTAAGGCCTTTGAGCGACCTTCTTTTACAAATCTAGCAGTATATCCAAACCCTGGCTGTTGTCAATACGAGATAAGTTGGGAGGCACTCAAACCAGGGGGATACCAACTGGATATTATTGCAGAGAATGGGCAGGTTTTCCGAACCTGGGAGCTAAATGCTACCGTTGCGGGTGACCAAATTTTTTCTTTTGACCAAGGAGATTTGCCCGCCGGCGTTTATTTCTTGTCCCTTAAAGCAGGAAGTCAGCGAATAGGATCGACGCGTTTGATTGTTTTACGGTAAAACATCCTATTTTTGGCGGATGCCACAGCTGGCAGTGATTTGATCCATTACTTTATGGCCAACCTGCGTTTTTTAAACTTTTCCCGTCTTCCTGCGAACTTCCTCAGTTTGCGGGCGGCATTGTTTTTGTTGCTTTTAGAGATCGTTTTAGGCGTAGTTGGTTATGTTGTCTTGGAGGATTACAACTTCCCGGATGCCTTTTATATGGTGGTCATTACAATTTCTACGGTAGGTTTTTCCGAAATTGAGCCGCTGAGTGAAGCCGGGCGGATATTTACTTCCGGCCTTATTTTTGTCAACATCGGGGTATTTGCCTATTTATTGGCAACTTTTAGTTATTACATCATCGAGGGGGAAATCTTTAAACGTATGCACCTCAACCAGATAGAAGAGCGGATTAGTAAAATGGAAGGCCACGTTGTTCTTTGTGGCTTTGGGAAGTATGGGAAAGAAATTTCCTCTAGCCTAGCGCTCCATGGAACACCCTATGTGATTATCGAGAATGATCCGGAGAAAATTGAAATTATCCAGCAGACGGATAGTGATATTCTTTATTTAGAGGGAGACTCCACGCTAGATGAAATTTTACAGAAAGCAGGTATAGAGAAGGCTCGTGGACTGATCGCCGCCCTTGGCGAAGACAGTGATAATCTTTTTTTGGTGCTGTCTGCCCGGGCATTGAATCCTAATTTGACGATTGTTAGCCGGGCAATCCTTGAGCGTTCGCAGGCCAAGCTGATCAAAGCTGGAGCCAACCATGTGGTCATGCCCGAAAATATTGGCGGATTTTACATGGCCATGCTCATGAACAAGCCCGGTGCTGTAGAATTTTTCTCCTTTATTACCAGTGAGTACCATTCGGATATGGGCTTTGAAGAACTGAATTACAGAGACCTGCCGGAGATGTACCAAGGCCGCCCAATCAGCGATTTAGCACTTCGTTCTCAGACAGGGGCAAATATTATTGGTTATCGCAATGAAATGAGAGATTATGAGGTAAACCCAGCTCCCTCGGTAGTCCTGAAGCCAGGAGAGGCTTTTATTGTATTGGGCAATGAAGAGCAGCTCAAAAAATTACGTATACTCTGTAAAACACATACTTCATGAAGAGGTGGCTTTGGCAACCCGTAGACATTGCGAGTCTGGTGTTTTTCCGGGTCGTTTTTGGTATACTGGGTTTTGCTGATTTGATGGGCGGTTTCGCTTATTATCACCTATGGGTGGATGCCTTTAATCCTGAAAATTTTCAATTCCGCTATTATGGTTTTGAGTGGGTGACCGTATTCCCGGAACCACTGATGAGCCTGTTTTTTCTAATAGGCATGGGCTTAGCTATTGCTGTAGCCTTGGGCTGGCGCTACCGGATTACTGCGCCATTATTTGCCTGCTTTTTCACCTATTATTTTCTTTTAGAGAAAGCACATTATCTTAATCACGGCTACCTTTTTTGCTGGCTTAGCTGGGTAATGGCCGTCTTACCTGCGTGGCGGGCCTGGTCGGTAGATGTATGGCGGAAGCCTGCTGAATATATGGCATCTGTTCCTCGCTGGACTTGGGCCATACTTCCCTTTTTAATGGGAGTCGTTTACTTTTTTGGAGGTATAGCCAAACTTAATGCCGATTGGTTACTGGCAGCGATGCCCTTAAAACTTTGGCTAAAAAGCAAAGCTGATCTGTTCTTAATTGGCCCTTTGTTGGCAAAAGAATCTACGGCCTGGATAATGGCCTGGACTGGTGCTGTCTTTGATCTCAGTATTGCTTTTTTGATGTTGAATAAACGAACCTGGAAATTTGGCTTTGCCTTCGCTGTTGCTTTTCATCTAACGAATCACTTGGTCTTCAATATTGGCATCTTCCCTTATCTTTCGGTGGCGCTTACGGCCTTGTTTTTTCCACCGGATTGGCCACGAAAGTTTGTTGATTTTGTGCGTTTGCGATGGACGAAAGCGGAAAAGTGGTACCTCAGCTGGCAGTTACAGCTTAAAGATATACACTCTGCTCCACGAGCTTATTGGCAAGCAAAACCCCAATGGCAAAATGGGTTGATGATAATTTTCGGGTTATTGATTTGCCTACATTGTGCTCTTCCATTGAGGCACTGGTTATATGCCAGCGAAGTTGCCTGGTCGGAAGAAGGGCATCGTTATGCTTGGCGCATGATGCTACGTGCCAAGCGAGGCAGCGGGCATTTTGTTGTCAAAAATTTAGCGAGCGGAGAGGAAGAACGTGTGAACCCGAGAAAAGAGCTTTCTGCAAAACAAGCCCGGAAATTATGGACGCATCCCGATATGATTCTGCAATATGCTCACCACCTACGTGACCAAGCACTCGCCGAAGGGGATAACGTTGCTATTTTTGCAAAAGTGAAAGTCAAATTAAATGATGGCCAGTACCATCCATATATTGATCCGGAGGTAGATTTGGCCAAGATAGAATGGTCGTTTTGGGCGGCTTCCCCCTGGATACTCCCTGAAAATTAGGGAGCGACTATTTGACCAAAGTAGTATCTTTCTTTTCAGCAGCACGCTTAGCCAATGCTTTTTTGATCAAGTGGCCGGGGCGGAAGTTGCGGGGAAGAAAGCGGTGGTAACTATTCGGAAGTAGACGTGTTAAACGATCCAGCATTTTGGTGCGTGGGCTTAACAAAACGCGGTGCTTTCCTTTTTTAATCCCCTTAATGATAATCTCGGCGGCTTCTTCAGGAGTTGTTGTTGCCGAGTCATCAAAAAATTGAGACAGCCTGTTTAAAAGATCCTGGTCGTGGTATTTAATATTCCGAGTGAGGTTGGTTTTCACCGGACCGGGATGAACTGCGGTAACCAGAGCGCCTGTTCCTACGAGTTCCTGGCGGAGTGTTTCCGTAAATCCTCTTACGGCAAACTTAGACGTTACATAAGCCCCTTGGCCAGCGTAGCCCATTAGCCCAAGAAGGCTACTAACGTTAACCAGTAAAGATTCTTTTTGCTTGAGCAAGTAAGGAATGACTACTTGTGAACCATGGATAACTCCCCAAAGATTAATTTCTATTAGCCGAGAGAAGTCTATAGGATCTGTTTCCGGAATGGTTTCGGGAAACGTTGTAATGCCCGCATTGTTGAATATACCATCAATATGGCCAAAATGGTCATTGACCTTTTTAGCAAAGAGCTCCCAAGTCGGACGATCACTGACGTCAAAAACTTGGCTGTAAACACGAACCTTCTCCTGACCTAAAAGATCAACAGTAGCTTGTAGTGTTTCTTTGTTCCAATCGTTAAGGGCTAGTAATGCACCTTCCTGAGCTAGGTGTAAAGCCAATGCTCTACCAATACCTGAACCCGCTCCGGTGATGATTAACACCTTGTTTTTTAGATTCTTCATCTGAGTTGTTCGATACACTGATATACAGACAATTGGTGTAGTGTAAGCACAGTAATTACTCGAAGTAGTTCTCTCAGGAAAATCGTTTGTTCATTTTTCAAGCAAAGCACTTACTCCACTCGTTAGAGACGGAATAAGTCATATAAGTCACAAGATAAGGCTTTTTTAGTAAAATCAACGATCGTCACGCTCACGTTTGTAATCGCCTCTTTTCCAGGCATCAAAGAATTGCTTCCAGGCTACCGGGCTAAAGATATTCATTGGCGGGCGTTGGCCGATGTAGTAGAATTCTCTGGACTGTTGTCGTAGATAGTAGCTAGAGTTTTCGACTCCGTCTGATGCTACCTCTGAGCGCATGCGCTCTAATGTTTCGTTGGCGATGTTGCGATTAGCTCGCTCCTGCAACTCAGGCGTTACGTCCATGGCCAAAAACTCCAGTTTAAAATGATCCCGGCTAGGCCACGGAAAAACGACTGTTTCAGGTAGGTTTACGGCATCTTGCGTCATAAGTTGCACTAAAGAGTATCTATTATCCGTCAGAGAGTCTGGAATTGTGTATTGAACGGTTTGGTAACCGACTGCTGAGAAGACAATAATATCTCCTTTTTCAACAACAATAGAGAAAAAGCCACTGAAATCTGAATAGGTTCCTCGCCCTTTTTCTTTAACCAGAATATTCACATACGGCACTGGTACCAATTCTTGGGTAGTGCCATCAAGCACCATCCCCGAAAATTGTACGAGGTTAGAATCCACCTGTGCCGACAGGGGGGAACAATAGAAAAGGGTAAAAACCCCTAATAAGATCGTGAGCTTACGTATCATAGCAAAAATTGAGTCTCCGGAACCTGGCTTTAGTACCTTGTCCTTATTTAAGACGACTGACAAACCCTTTTGGTTTGTTTTCCTTCTCAAAGCTACGGTTTTTTTAGACCAACGGCCTTGAAACATTCAAATCAACCATCATGTTTTGGTGGCGTCTTTAAGTTTTTTCACCAAAGCAACGAGAGAAACCATAGCCCAAGTACCTTCAAGTAGGACAAAGGGATAATATTTCATTAACACAGAAGCCAGGCAAGCCAGAATTGCTCCCACCAAATTCATGAGGATATATCTCAAGTCATTTGCTGCAAGTCGCTGATTAAGGTTAAGAAAGTAGGCGATTAGGATGAGCGCTACACCTGCAAATCCCAATAGGTCGGTGGTATTCACTATCCTTTGTTAGGGGATGGCAATCTCTAGCACCTCTTCCATTCTTTCCACAAAGTGAAAAGTTAATCCTTTCAGATATTGCTCACTGATTTCGTCAATGTGCTTTTTATTTTCCTGGCAAAGGATGATCTCTTTTATTCCTGCACGCTTGGCTGCCAGAATTTTTTCTTTGATTCCACCAACCGGCAACACTTTACCACGTAGTGTAATCTCCCCGGTCATTGCCAGGTAAGATTTTACCTTTTTGTTAGAGAACAAACTCATCAAGGTCGTCAGCATGGTTACACCAGCAGAGGGGCCGTCTTTGGGGATAGCTCCTTCAGGAACGTGTAAGTGAATATCGTTTTTTTCAAATTGTTCGGGGTCAACCCCAAGCGCTTGGCTATTGGCTTTGAGGAAACTTAGTGCAGTTACGGCAGATTCCTTCATAACATCACCGAGGTTACCGGTTAGTGTGAGCTTGCCTTTACCTGGGCTAAGGCTGCCTTCTACAAATAGAATTTCACCGCCTACACTTGTCCAAGCAAGCCCAATAGTAACACCGGGTACCTTAACCACTTGGTAAGCATCACGGGAGTATTTTGTTGGGCCCAGGATATCGGTCAACTGATCTTCCTTGATGCTAACATCATAGGCTTCCTCCAAGGCTACCGATTTAGCGACATAGCGCATAACGCCGGCAATCTGACGATCCATAGAACGAACACCAGATTCTCGGGTGTAACCACTGATAATCTTTTTGATGACAGCGTTACGTAATTTAACCTGGTTGGCTTTTACGCCGTGGGCTTTACGCTGCTTGGGGATCAGGTGACGCTTGGAGATTTCGATTTTCTCTTCGGTTGAATAGCCTGTCACATTGATAATCTCCATTCGGTCGAGTAATGCTGGCTGAATGGTATTAAGTGCGTTGGCCGTCGCGATAAACAACACTTTTGAAAGGTCGTAATCAACGTCCAGGTAGTTGTCGTGGAAGTTGCTATTCTGTTCAGGGTCAAGAACCTCCAGAAGGGCTGAGCTGGGGTCGCCACGGAAGCTATTTCCTACCTTGTCAATTTCATCTAAAATGAAGACAGGGTTAGCAGCACCAGCTTTCTTCAACGACTGGATAATCCGGCCCGGCATAGCGCCAATATAAGTGCGACGGTGTCCTCGTACCTCGCTTTCATCATGCAATCCTCCCAGGGAAATGCGTACGAATTCACGATTAAGGGCTTCGGCAATCGACTTTCCTAAGGAGGTTTTACCAACCCCCGGAGGGCCTACCAAGCAAATAATTGGCGCCTTCATGTCCCCCTTCAGTTTGAGGACAGCTAGGTGCTCAATGATTCGTTCTTTTACTTTTTCCAGCCCGTAGTGATCTTTATCGAGCACCTTACGAACATTTTTCAGATCAAAGTTATCGGAAGAAGTTTCGTTCCAGGGAAGGTCCAGCAAGAGTTCCAAGTAATTAAGCTGTATGCTATAATCGGGCACTTGAGGGTTCATGCGTTGAAGACGCTCCATTTCTTTTTTGAAGAGCTTTCCTACCTCTTCTGGCCAATCTTTGGCTTCAGCTCTGGCCTTAAGCTTGGAAATGTCTTCGTGCTGGGGGTTATTGCCCAACTCTTCCTGAATGGTTTTAAGCTGCTGGTTGAGATAATAATCACGCTGCTGTTTCTCAATATCTACCCTCACCTTGCTTTCAATCTGGTCTTTTAACTCCAGAATCTGCAACTCACTATTGAGTTGTTTAAGAATGGCTTCTGCTTTTTGGTGCAGATTAGCCATCTCTAGGATTTTTTGCTTCCACTCTTGGTTCGCTCCCATGTTTGAGGCGATAAAATTGAGGAGAAAGCTCGGTCCTTTAATGTTGCGTAACACCACAACAGCTTCTGAAGGAATATTTGGAGAAAGGTCAATGATATTCTGTGCCAAATCTTTTACGCTGGCTATCAGGGCCTGGAATTTTGCACTGTCGCCTGGGTCAGTATGTTCCAAAACACTAACTCGGCCATGTAAATAGGGATCTTCGGATATCATTTCTTCCAGTTGAATACGCTTTTTTCCCTGCAAAATAGCAGTAAGCGTACCGTCTGGCATTTTCAACAACTTGAGGATATGAGCCACGGTGCCCACCTCGTAGAGATCAGCAGCTGTGGGGTCTTCAATGTCAATATCTTTTTGTGAAAAAACGGCCACTTTACGGCCACCACTTTCATAGGCCTGATTAATGGCCTTGATCGATTTGTCGCGACCAACGGTGATAGGAATAACATTGTTCGGAAAAAGAACCGTATTCTTAAGTGCTAGTACAGAGATTTCTTCGGGTATAGCATCCAGTTGTTCGGACTCTTCTTCCTCTACAGATATAAAAGGTAGAAAGTCAGCTTCTTCTTCAATTCTTCTTTGTAAGCGCAATTCTTCAAACATACGTATCTGGATATTATCAGGATTCCGCCAGGTGTCAATCTGGCAGTATCTATTGTTCAATGGATTATGGGTATACTTGGCAATATTTATGCCACACCATAAATGTAGCCGTTTTAACAGCTATTTCGCGCGACAAATTGCCTGCCAACGGACAGCTTGAGACAAAACGACAGTAAAGCAGCCTTAATGGCGATTAACTAAGATTGGGTAACAAGAGGCAATCAATGATGGATTTCAGGCTTACAAAGATGGGTTCCCGGCCTTCTTTAGTGACAGGAGATTCTTCGTCATCGAGAATCGCATCTTCTACAAAGGCTAATAATTCTTCTTCCGCTGGATGCTCATCAAAGAAAACCGTCATCCGCTCTCGGAATTGGCGGGAGGTAGCTTCCTGTAGCAAGCCCCAGTTATGATCTTCGGCGGTTGAGAGGTGGGTCTCTGTAATGGTTGCTTGTGAACCATAGGTGCGAAAGACCGATTTCCAGATGACACAAGAAAGGAAGAGTAAAAATTCTCGCTCCCGTTCGGTGAAAACTTCAAAATTTTCAGAGAAAAGGTAGGCCAATAAAATGGGCTGCTCTTGATTCATTAAATCAAGGGTGTGTTCGAGTGCTTTCTCTGAGGCGCTCAACTCTTCGGTTACTTCATCAATTACGAAAGCTTCGACCATACCGCTATAAAGGACTCTTTTGGAGTGAGTTCTAACCCAAAGATATTTACCGATCCGGCAATTCCAAAATTATCAACTCTATTCGTTCGTTTTTTTGTTGAGCAAGATGCGCACTACTTGGAACGAGAGGCGATAAATTTCCGTATCCACGGAAGCCTAATTGTTGGATACCAACACCTTGGGTTAACCAATAATCCAGAATGTTTTGTGCACGTTCACGTGTAATCTGTTGGGCGGTAATTGCATCAGCAACACCAAAAGTGTGTGATCTTACCTCTATAGTAAGGGTTGGGTAAGTTTTGAGCAAGACACCCCATTGGTTCAAAATCTGTTGAGCAGCGGGCTGTATTTCACTGCCATTGGGCAAAAAGCGAACCTCTTCCAAGGTGATTACTTGCCCTGCTTGTAGGGGGGCTCCACTGGTGGGGTTGGCCAATGGCATTTTCTCACCACCTACCTTGGCCTGCCAGTCATCGGTACTGTTTCCTTTAGCTTGAAAAGACGATTGAATGGTAGTTTCAAGTTGAGCTGGTGAAAGATCCGGTTGTTTAGCGATAATGGGCATGTTGTATTCCTGCGGAATTTCTGCATCTCTAGAATCATAGGCAGGCAGTACCGGGGAAGCTGGAACAGCAGCGTTAGGGTTACGCCCTTCCTGGAGGTTTCTGCTGATTTCCATCCTCAGGTCTTCCGGGTTTTCTGAAGCGGGCGTTTCCTGCGTTCTTTTTGTGGAAATAACCTGGCCTCCGGCCTCGGATTCAGACCAGAGGTAATCCTCGTCTTCCTGTGCGGTCTGCTCTTCCTCGTTTTGGGTTGCTGCTTCTTGGTGAAAGCGCCGGAATCGTTTTTTCATGTCTTCTACTTCGGCGCGGTTGTCTGCACGGCGTTGAAGCTCGTCTTCCGTAAGTGGCGAACGGGTTGTCCAATCCTGGGCTAGGGTATCTGTCACCATAAGAGAATCAGCCTGGACTATGCGGCTGGTATCCGCAGGTGTAGGTTGTGTTTGTGCGGGCAGGACAGCACTAAACAGCATTCCAATGATAAAAAGCAAAAAAGAGTAGTTTCTCATGGTCAACAGCTTTGCTGTTAAGACGTGATAACTGGTTATTAGTCACTTAGGGTGAGGCTGGAGGAGACCGTTGCAAAGAGCGTGTTATGTTTTTTTTAAAATGCTTATCAACATGGAATCACCTTCTAGTTACTCATGCTTTTGCGCTGTGTGTAGCGAAGCATAGATGTACAGTAAAGTTTCATGCTGCTTTTATTTTATTATTTTTTCTATTCGCATGATTTGATATTTGACCAAGTCTTCGAAAAGTGATTTCTTATCTTGAAAGTTAATTTTGGGATTTTTGGTCGAGCGTAATTCATTTATTACCCAATTATCATGCGCAATTTGTAAAATTTCAGCTTGGAATACTTCTATTCCTGTCCAACTTCTAAAAAAACGGATAACATTATTTTCTACAAATGAAAACCATTTATCCTCCATTTGAAGTGGAGTTTTTCCAAGTTCTAAGCATTCTTTATCCATATTTGATAAGCGTATTTCAAGTTGATAAAGAATGCAATCAGAAGGATTTATTTCTTCTGTAATGGACCAACTCTTTTTAGACGGTTTTTCAAAATACCTTTTCTGTATTATAGCATCTGAAATTTTCACTTCTTTCTTCCCGCCTTCAAATAATTCTAATTTAGTTCCTGGTTTTATTTCACCTAACGAAACACCTTCATAATGACCTTGAGTTAGAAATTTAATTGTGTTTAAACCAACTTTTGATATTGGACTGCCTCCAATAAATCTACGGCTAAGACGGTTGTCTTCAAAGAGGAATGATACATGGCTTCTTATCGCTAAAATAGAATCAATATCTTTTAAAGAATCTACTATTTCAATCTCGGTATATTCCCTCATTCTTTTCTTTTAACAAGATATACCCGATACTAAATGTCCCAAACCACTTAGTGTCGGGTATAAACGTATAACAATTATCCCTGTTGATTCTTCAATCATCAAGTTTATCAGCTTGTAAAATGGGATACTATCAGATGAACACCTCGTCAGTTTTCTTCAAGATGATGATCTCCCTTTAGGGGGCAGAAACTTTATTTTTTGTTAGCATTATTGTTTGTCATTTGGATAAATCCGTTGTCCTTTTTGCCAAACGCCTTCCAGTTCCCGTAAGGCCTCCATTGATTTTAAAGGATCACCTTTTACCATGAAAAAATCTGCGGCTACGCCGACCTGAATAGGTTGCGGCCCGGCCAAACCAAAGTAACGAGCACTTTCTACCGTAGCACCGGCAAGACACGCTTGGTTAGGGATACCTGCGGCAGAAAGTAAGATCAGTTCTTCGTAGAGATCACTGCCATGGTTGATGCCGAAGTTTGGCGGATCTGTTCCTGCCAGTATTTGCACCCCGGCTTCGTGTAGTCGCCGAATTTCATCAAGTAAGCCTATACTGTCAAGGGATACTTCCGGTTTTTCTGCTTGTTGCTCAAAAAAGGCAAATACTTTAATATTGGTAAGCGTCGTAGGAACGATAAACAGATCTTCGTGCTGCTCAAAGACCTTGAGTTCTTCCTCCGTCATCGCCCGATCAAACCAGATGTGGACGAGGCCGTCAATGCCCAAACGCACAAGTTCTACGGCATCGGCACAACGGGAAACGTGGGCAACAACCCTTACGTTTTTCTCATGAGCAGTTTTAATAATGGTATCAATCTGCTCAAAACTAAGGGTAGGCCGCATCGGTTCCCTGAGGATTTTGATGTAGTCAGCCCCTTCGGCAATACGGTCAAGTGTAAATTGGCGGGCAGAGGTGGTACTGTCAATAGTGGGCACAATCATGCCAAACTGGGTGCCATGCCCACCGGGAACAGTCGCTCCTGAACCCGCAGCGTAATAACGTGCATAGCCTACTGAATCCTGAAACTGACCAAGAAACTTTGTGGCGAAAGCAGAGCCATGCATATCACATGTCGCCAATACGCCAGCCTGTGCCGCTTGCTGTAAGTGTAACGGAAACCAGGCGTGAACATGGGTGTTGACGAGGCCAGGAAGGACCGTGTAGCCTTTTCCATTGATGGTGTTGAGTGCCCGGTGTTGGCGATCAAGTTCTGGCCCCAGGTGGGTGATGATTCCGTCTTTTACGCCCAGATCCGTCGACTTTAATGTTTTTTCACCCGTAAACACTTGCACGTCTGTGATGAGCAAATCCCACTGGTTGTCAGTTTGGCCTGTTAATACGGGAGTGGCGATTAAAAAAAGAAAGAAGGATAGGTATCGAGTCATCATAGGCTTGGGGAGATTGGTTGTTGCTTGCATAAAGTTAGCTAAGTAAGTATGAATTACGCCACTTTATCGGCTAATCTCTGTTTCTGGTAAGCCCCAGTACTGTCTATCTAAATAATTTCTCCACTTTACTGATCGCCTCAGGGAGTGTGAAGACAATCACTTTATCGTTGACCTCAAGCTGAAAATCGCCATCGGGGAAAAGACTTTCCTCTCCTCGAATTACGCCTCCAATCAAAGCCGCTTCCGGGAAGTGTAAATCACGCAATGGCTTTTTTGTTAGCTGGTTGGGCTTGTGAACGATGAATTCGATGACTTCTGCATCTACGCCGTGGAGACTGGTAACTGCTTCTACTTTTCCCTTGCGTACGAAGCGGAAGATGTTGTTGGCTGCAATTAGCTTCTTGTTGATCAGGGTGTCTACTCCAATGTTTTGCGAGATATGGACGTATTCTTTGTTTTCTACTTGGGCAATGGTTTTGTATACGCCATGGTTTTTTGCGGTAAGGCTGGCAATGATATTGGTTTCAGAGTTACCTGTCAGAGCGATAAAGGCGTCCATGTTGTCTAAACCTTCCTCCACCAAGAGGTTTACGTTACTGAAATCGCCATTGATGATCAGCGTTTCTGTAAGCGTTTCTGAAAAAGTTTTACAGCATTCTTTATTGTTGGCAATCAAGGTAACGTTGTAATCCTTTTCCAATAATTGGGCGGTGGCACGACTGAGTTCCGAGCCTCCCATGATCATGATTTTACGCACATTTACTTTTCTACAGTCGATGAATTTGCGTAAATCATCAATTCTCGATTTTGCGGTAATAAAATAGACGTGGTCGTTTTGTCGCAGTATGGTTTCACCCCTGGGAATGATAGTCCGATGCCCTCTCAAAACTGCAATTGGGCGTAGGTCAATCTCCTTGGCATGATCGGGTAAGTCTTTAAGACAAATATTTATAAGGGGAGAGGATTCATCCAGGGTTACTCCTACCAAGCTGATACGCCCTTCTTCAAACTCAAAAATATCAGTAAAATAAGCCTGCTTCACTAAACGACGGATTTCCTCAGCAGCCAAATAAACCGGAGAGATGATGTTGTCAACGCCTAGTTCTGCAAAGGTCTGACGCTGAGACTCTGCGAGGTATTCCTGGTTGTTTACCCTAGCAATGGTCTGTCGGGCTCCCATTTTTTTTGCCAGAATACAAACGACAAGATTGGTTTTTTCAGAGGTGGTAACAGCCAAGACGATGTTGGCACTGCCTGCTTCGGCCTGTTCTAAAATATCAATTGAACCACAGTCCCCTTTTATGGTTAATACATCGAGATGGCTCGCTGCATAATCCAATACCTCCTGATCTAAATCGATGAGTGTGATGTCCTGATTTTCATAGGCGAGCAACTCCGCAAGATGAAAGCCCACATCTCCTGCTCCAGCAATTATTATTTTCATGTCGCAAATTTAAAGCATAAATCCCAACAAATCGGGAGATTTTTGGTGATAACAGTCACATTTCGTTATCTAAATACGTTACTTTAACAGCAACGAATTTTTCTCTGGTCACGAACCTATTAACAACTACACAATAAATGTTTATCCCATGAAAATTTTAATGGTTTGCTTAGGAAATATCTGCCGTAGTCCGCTGGCGGAAGGCATTTTGAAAAACAAAGTCAAACAGTACAAACTAGATTGGCAAGTAGACTCTGCAGGCACAGGCGCATATCATGTAGGGCAACAACCTGATCCCCGCTCTCAGGCGGTAGCAAAAAAGTATGGTCTTGATATAAGTATCCAGCGAGCCCGTCAGTTTACAGCTTCTGATTTCGACGAATTTGATCTTATTTTCGCAATGGATCGTAGTAATAAGGGCAATATTCTGGCACTGGCTACCACACAAGAACAGCGAGAAAAAGTACATCTCATTCTTGAGTTCACTGGTGCTGCTGATCATAATGTTCCTGACCCTTATTGGGACGATGATGGTTTTGAGCAGGTTTACCAAATGCTGGATCAAGCTTGTAGTTTACTTCCTGGTATTGTAGAAGAAAGAGTAAGTCACTAGTTGTGTCAAGCCGTCTGATTTTTCCTTTTTGGGCAAATTTTAGTGCTTACGGTTACCTTTGTGGCGTATTAGCAATGAATATCAAAAAAATATGCGTCACTACTTTACCCTCTCGTTCTTGTCTATTGCCCTCTGTAGCAGTGTTTTGATTGCTCAAGAGGCTCCTGTAGTTTATCCTTTTGCGTACCAAAACGAATGGGGTGTCGTTCAGGAAAATCGCACTTTGGTCTTGGCTCCTCAGTTGGATACTATTGGCTTTTTTAATTACACTGGCTCAGCAATGAAATATGCTATTGCTGTTGATGATCATAAATATGGTTTGCTCAATGCTGATGGTAGTTGGTTGGCAAAACCTAAGCTCGACAGCATTGGCCGAATGGAGTACTATGCAAAGAATACCCATTGGGCTGTAAGGAAGGGTAAATTTGGTTTACTTTCTACAAAAGCAAAGAAAACAAAGTGGCTGGCCAAGCCAAAGTTCACAGCTGTAACCGAGTTTGATGGTCGAAAAGTAGCGCTGGCAGCAGTAGCTATTAATGATCGCTGGGGAGTCATCAATGGTGAAGGAAAACTTATCGCCCCTTGCATTTACGACAAGGTCAAGCTGCTGGATGATTATTCAGACTATCCCGACTATAAGCTTACACTGGATGGTGAAGACCGCTATATTGATGCTTTTGGCGAAGCACTGCCATTGGCGGAAATGCGCGAGAAAGAGGAAGAACTGGAAATGTGGGGAGACGACATGGTTTTTGAAGATCAAAGTATCGATGAAGATGCTCTCATTCCACGTTTAAAGATTAATCAACAAAAAAATCCCGCAGGCGGAACGGATGTTATTCTCACTAAAAATGGTACGGAAGCAGAACGGGTGAATGTAGCAGAGGGCTATTTTATAGAGGAGGCGAAATTAGATATGAGCTATAATCGCACCCGAATAGCTTACATTTTGGTGCAAAAGGAAGGCAAGTTTGGTTTTTGGGGCCTCAATGGAGCAATAGCAACCCCGGCCAAATACGATCGGATAAAATGGCAACGGTCTAACCGTTACGAACAATTAGCTTACCTCTATAAGGGTGACACAATGGGACTGGCCAACCACAGAGGTTATCAAATCTTCCCAGCTGCCTTCACAAGCATCACCGAATTCAGTTATTATTTCCGACTCGTTCACCCTGATGGCTATGTTGGTTACGGTAATCAAGATGGTCGGGTTTTCCTTCCTGAAACAGTCCTTGTTGTTGATTAGGAAACCAAATCATTTATGTTGCTTCGTGTAAAAATCACACATTAATTTATACCTTAGTGCTTGGGCAAAATTTTTGATGGATTTAATACGATTTATCTATGTTTTTTAATTCGCAAGGAAAAGCCGAAGTTACCTACGATGCGATCGTAGTAGGTTCGGGAATTAGTGGAGGTTGGGCTGCTAAAGAACTCAGCCAAAAAGGCTTAAAAACATTAGTACTGGAGCGCGGCCGGAATGTCCGACACGGTGAATATCCAACCGCAGGTAATGATCCTTGGGACTATGAAGGAGGTGAACGCGTTCCGCCAGAAGAAGTAGCGGAGCATTACCCTAAGCAGGATCGCACGGGATATACCGTCCAAAAGTCACGCAAGCATTTTTTCGTTAAGGATAGCGAGCATCCATACAGTGAAGTAAAACGCTTCGACTGGATACGAGGCTACCACACTGGTGGTCGTTCCCTCATGTGGGGCCGCCAAAGTTATCGCCTTAGTGACCTCGATTTTGCAGCCAATGAACGTGATGGTATCGCTGTAGATTGGCCTATCCGTTATGCAGATATGGCTCCCTGGTATAATTATGTAGAAACCTTTGCCGGCATCAGTGGCCAGGCTGAAGGGTTGGCTCATTTGCCTGATGGCAACTTTCTGCCCCCAATGGAGCTCAACTGTGTAGAAAAAGAGTTGAAAAAAAGCATGGCCACCCATTTTGATGGCCGCTTGCTGACCATTGGTCGGACAGCTCATCTAACCGAGCCTAATCCAGCTATTCACGGAACACGAGGAAAGTGTCAATCCCGAAATCGTTGTATGCGTGGCTGTCCTTTTGGTGCTTATTTTAGCAGTAATGCTGCTACGTTACCTGCTGCTGAAGCAACGGGAAATATGACTTTGCGTCCTCATTCGGTTGTTCATTCCATTATTATGGACAAGGATACCGGTAAAGCCAAAGGTGTAAGAGTGATTGATGGTGAGACAGGTGAGCAGCATGAGTTTTTTGCCAAAATCGTTTTCCTTTGCGCTTCCGCATTGGGCAGTACCTTCATCCTGATGAATTCTCAAACTGCGGATATGCCCGAAGGTTTGGGTAGTAGCAGTGGCCAACTGGGCCGCAACCTCATGGATCACCACTTTAAAGTAGGGGCTCGTGGGCGCTACGAAGGGTTTGAAGATATGTATTACAAAGGCCGTCGACCAAATGGCTTCTACATTCCTCGTTTCCGAAACATAGATGATGCGAGTAAGCGCAAAGATTATATTCGAGGATTCGGTTACCAAGGAGGCGCTAGCCGAACCAACTGGATGCGTGGTGTGAAGGAACTAGAAATGACCGTAGGCGCTGACTTTAAGGATGCCCTGGTACAGCCTGGCCCTTGGCAACTGGGGATGAATGGCTTTGGCGAATGCCTTCCTTATGAAGATAACCGAGTTTACCTTAATCACGAGGTCAAAGACATCCACGGGTTACCTACGCTGACCATGGATGCAGAGTTTAAGGACAATGAAATGGCAATGCGTAAGGATATGGCGGCCAGTGCAGCAGAAATGCTAGAAGCGGCTGGTTTCAAAGATATTGAAACCTACGATGATGGCTCTTACCCTGGCCTCGGTATCCACGAAATGGGAACGGCTCGTATGGGGCGTGATCCCAAAACCAGCGTGCTCAATAAATGGAACCAGGTTTGGGAAGCTCCTAATGTATTCGTTACTGATGGTGCGGCCATGACCTCGGCAGCTTGCCAGAACCCTTCGCTTACCTACATGGCTCTTACTGCCCGAGCAGCGGATTATGCCGTAAGTGAGTTGAAGAAAATGAACCTTTAAATCAAAAAAAATCTAAACTTATGGATCGCAGAGCTATCCTAAAATATACGGCCTACGTTACGGGGTACGCCATTACAGCCCCTTTGACTAGCGCCTTTTTGAGTGGTTGTAAAGCAGAGCCTGCTGCACCTGACTATATACCTTCTTTCCTCTCTGAGGATACCTATCTCAATTTGAAAGCAGTTGTAAATACAATGCTTCCAAAAACAGATACACCTGGTGCGTTGGAAGTGGGTGTGCCAGAATTCATAGACCTGGTACTCGACAAGTATACCGAAGAGGAAGACCGCCAGAAACTGGTCAGCGGCTTTCAGTCTTGGTTGTCTAGTGTTCAGGATGCAAAAAGTATGCCTTACCACAGCTTATCAGCTGAAGACCAGTTACAATTACTCAATGTCTTGGATAAAGAATCTATTGCGACTGCTGAAAGTCTGGAGGATCAGGATTTAGATAAAGATGAACTAGAAGAGAAGCAGCCCTGGTGGTTGGATTTAAAATCTTTGGCCATTAATAGTTACTTTGCTTCAGAAAAGGTGGGAACCGAGGTATTGGCTTATGACCCCGTCCCAGGGCCTTATCAAGGTTGTATTCCACTCAGCGATGTAGGTAAAACGTGGAGTTTATAGTGAAAAAAACAGCGCTTTGTTTTCCGTTAAGGAAACAAAGCGCTGTCATCAAAAAGAGGCAGCGCCACCACAGCACTACCTCAGCCCTAACCAAATAAAACCAAATTATATCGTAGAAAAGACATACGTCCTTTCTGATGATAGACAAATATAGGAAGTTATTGTACAAAATACAATTACCCTGGATTCATCACCTCTGCGCTTTTTACGATCTATAAGGTCGTAGCGGAATTGGAGTGATTATCTTTCTTGTGAAAGCTTGGTCAGTTTGAGTGCTAGTGTTGATTCCTGGTATGGTGGATTTTTGTAAGAATTCAGTACTTTGATCAAATTATATTTCGCTGATTAAGGAATAGCGGAATAATTCTCTAAATTAGCCGGATGTTCTCTAGTGTCTAATTATCAGTAAGTTAGGAGGAGGAGGTGTCGTTTAACTCATTTTTCTACTATTCCAAAAAGATGAAAACAAAGTCAATTTTTTTCGGATTATTACTATTTGTTGTAACAACACCGTTACTCAATGCTCAGGAAAGGCAGCAAGAAGAAGATGCCAGAACGATTCGTGAAATCTATGATAAAGCACTTACGGAAGGTTCTTGTTACCAATGGCTTTACCATCTTACCAAAGAGGTGGGGGGCAGGTTGGCCGGCTCGCCCCAGTCTGCAGCTGCGGTTGCTTATGGCCAACATATATTAGATACATTGGGAATGGATGCGGTGTATTTGCAGGAATGTACCGTGCCGACCTGGGTGAGAGGTGAAGCAGAGCAGGTGCGGATTGTAAACTCTCAACAAATTGGTACCCAAGAGCTTCATGCACTTGCTCTTGGGAACAGTGTTGGCACAGGCCCTGATGGTTTGGTCGCTGGTGTTGTAGAAGTACAAAGCCTAGATGAACTAGAAAAGTTAGGGAGGGGGCAACTTGAGGGTAAAATCGTCTTTTATAACCGGCCGATGGATCCTACCCAGATGAATACTTTTTCGGCTTATGGAGGTGCTGTGGATCAGCGTGGCATCGGAGCTTCTAAAGCATCGGAGTACGGTGCGGTAGCCACGCTTGTACGCTCTATGACCACCCGACTTGATAATGTTCCTCACACAGGAGCCATGGGGTACAAGGAAGGTGTTACTCCTATTCCTGCTTTTGCGATCAGTACCAATGATGCTGAACTACTGAGTCGTTTACTAAAAAAAGAAGAGGTCAATGTTTTTGTGCGTTCCACTTGCGAGCCTACGGCACCGGCCATCTCCTACAATGTTATAGGTGAAATCAGAGGAAGTACCTACCCTGATGAAATCATTCTCATTGGAGGCCACCTGGATTCTTGGGATGTTGGTGAAGGAGCCCACGATGACGGAGCGGGTTGCGTGCATGCGATGCAGGTTATCGAATTGCTCAAAAAGATGGATTACCAACCCCAGCGTACCATTCGCTGTGTGCTTTTCATGAATGAAGAAAGTGGCCTAGGCGGTGCTCGCGCCTACTGGAAGGCCTCCAATGATGCCGAAGAATACCACATGGCCGCTATTGAATCAGACCGAGGCGGTTTTACTCCTCGCGGCTTCACCTTTGATGCCGACGACAATGTATTTACTTCAAAGTTTCAACAGGTCTACGAATGGCTGCCGCTTTTAGAACCTTACGGTCTTGGATTGAAAAAAGGAGGAAGCGGTGCCGATATTTCCGGACTCAAAATTCAGCAAGGTTTATTGATTGGGTTTGAGCCAGACTCGCAGCGCTATTTTGATTATCACCATACAGCAATTGATACTTTTGAAGCCGTCAATAAGCGGGAATTGGAATTAGGGGCAGCTTCTATTACGGCTTTGGTTTATTTACTGGACAAGTACGGGTTGGAGTAATTACGGTTCTAGTGTGGGGCTTAGTTATAGGGCTTGAGGTGCTTAAACCAAAAGACTGGTTAACTGGTCTTTATAAAAGCAAGAAGGTGGAATTAAACCAAAAGACTGGTTGAACAGTTGGAGTAGAAAGCAAGTTTTACTAAACTTGCAGTACTAAAAGCTGCCGTAATGACCGAACTCATACAACTCCACGACCTTCATTTTAAACCTTATCTAACGGAGGAGGCGATTCAGCAAAGGGTCGCTGAAATCGGAACCTTGCTCAGCAAAGAATACGCTGGCCGCAAGCCGGTATTCATGGTTATGCTGAAAGGTGCCTTCGTTTTTGCAACAGACTTGGTTCGGTATTTTGATGGCCCGGCAGAGGTAAGTTTCGTCCGAACCCAGTCTTACATTGGTACCGAAACAACCCAGGATGTAAAAATCATTCTGGGCCCTACACCTGAGGAAGTTCAAGGGCGTGATATTATCATCGTCGAAGACATTGTCGATAGTGGCCATACGATGAACCGTTTTCTTCCTATCCTTGAGGCCCAGCAGCCGCGTTCTATTAGTTTGGTAACCCTGTTGGTGAAACCAGAGATGCTACAAAAGGATGTTAAGATTGACCACATGGGCTTTTCTATTCCGCCCAAATTTGTTGTTGGATACGGGTTGGATTATAATGGACTAGGGAGAAACATTCGGTCGATCTATCAACTGGCAGAAGAGATGAAATAAAGACAGGTTGCTAGCTTATTCTGCTAACAGATTGTTAAGTAGAACTTCTCTTTCTTTTTGCGGGCAAAAAGTGATTACTTTTCGTGAGTAATCACCCTATTCCAATGAAATATCTGCTCTTTTTGTCAGGCTTTGCTTGTTTTTTCTTTGGCTGCCAAACCGCGCCTTCTCCTCTAGGAATCGCTGCCGATTATCTTCCCTCTACAGAATTACTCCGTAAGGGGGTTGTCAGTAAATATTATTTTCATTTTACTAGTGCTGACGGCTATGAGAAGTCTACCGATATCCGCTACTACCTTTATCAGCTTCTCGCAAATGACCGGTTAGAAATCACTTCTTATAATGCGGGCTTTGAGCCTCTTGAGACCAGCCAAGTTTATTTTAAAGATAATCAAGAGTTCCTGGAGCAAGGGAAACAATTCTGGCAAAAAGATACGTTCGTTACAAATATTTTAGAGCCTGTTTTGCTCAATTGGCAAGGGGATACTGCTCGGTTAGCCACGCAAACAACATTTAACAGGGGGACGGAAGAACACTTGTTGTTGCGCCAAACACATGTAGTAGATACCATGATTGAAAACCAGCCAGCTAAAGTCTTCTATAAAGAATTAGAGAGGCATTACGACTATGCTGAGCGAGAGAACAAAACTTATCAGACCCAAATCCGGAGTACCTATCTGGCAGGAATGGGGCTCTACAAGCAGGAGCTTTACCTGGAAACAGGTACCGGGAATATGGAACTGGTAGAACAAATGCCTCGCAAGACATTCCTGAAAAGGAGGGCCTCTGCCCCCGAGCGCGTAGCATATATTAACCCTGCAAGTACGTTAGACAATAGTACCTCTTTTAAAATTTGTGACCCTCACGAATGGATTTACGACTATTACAATGGCAACCCTAAGGCAGGCTACCGTACAGGGAAGCGCGGGCTAGAGGAAGTTTTTCGCGAAAAGCTTGATCCTTCCCTTTTCAAAGAAGTCTCTGGTTATCTCACTTACCGTTTTGTGATCAATTGTGAAGGGGAAGCTGGGCGATTTGTAACAGAAGAAGCAAGTTTAGATTTTAAACGGATGGAATTCCCTGCACCTTTGGTTCAGCACTGCTTTGAAATCATCTATAATCTTGACGATTGGGAGGCTGCTGTAGTTCGAGAAGAAGCGATTGACACTTACGCTTATCTCACCTTGAAATTCCGTGATGGAGCGCTAGTTGAATTATTGCCTTAAGCACTTATTGAGAATTTTCATTTGGTGGGAAACCAATATCCTAAATCACGGACTAATTACGGAAGATTATGAATACCTTACTTTTACGCTACTTTGGTTTTATAGTTTTATTGGTGTTGTTAGTCGCATCCTGTGGGCAACAGCGTCATGATTGGTACAGGAAATCTTTTACGCAAGAAGAACAGATAATCCTCGCAAAAAGTCTTACGGAAAGCATTGGCAGTTACTATCAGGGTTCTCCAGGATGCCAGCTATTGTTAGAAGAAGCAAAGGGCTTTGATCCCAATAATGCAACCGTTTACCGCGAAATTGGAGTACCTTACCTCAAGCGAGGTATTGCCTCGGCTTTTCCCCATTATTATGGCAAAGCTGCTGATCTGGATCCTCTTGGCTGGGTAGGCTGGCGAGGCTATCTATACCTTTACTTCTACAGAGATTATGAACGTGCCCTCGCTGATTTTAACCGCCTGGATACTATTACTCCTGGCGTTGTCGACTATCCACAATCGGTTAGTGTAGACTTTATGCGGGGCATTTGTTACCTACAGTTAGAGCAGTACAAGGAAGCCATTGACTACTTCGATCAGCATATCGAATACGAGACGAGTGTCACCGGTTTTAAATACATAGCGCCAGAAACTTTCCTTTTTCGCGGCATCGCCTACCTAGGGCTAAAACAACCCGACGAGGCCATCCAATCCTTCGAAACCGGCCTCGGCCTGGAAGACTATAATGCCGACTTGATGTATTGGCTGGCTAAAACTCATGCACAGGAAGGCCGTAAGGCGCAAGCACGTAGCTACCTGGATCAAGCCAAACTTGCTTTTGCCGAAAGAGACTATAATCGGCGGCCTTATGTCGAAGAATTTTATCAGTTGTATGAAGTAGACTTGATCGCATTGGAAGAGGAGATGTAGTCAACCTATTCTTTATTGATGAAATTGTCCATTCAATTGGGGCTAACTGAAGTTAGGAGCAAACAGTGATTCTCGTTTTTTGTTTGAATATTTCTTATTGTTAATAGTTTAGGTGTTTTTTAATTAAACTTTTATTACATTTACTTAGTTTGATAACAAAACTAAGTAAGTGCTGTAAATACTTTCTTACGGGGTAATGGCTTTACTTGGTTGATTTATTATATAGTAGCAATGATTAGAGCTTTGTTTTATTCAATTTGACACATTTAGTGTGTTTTATAAAAAAAACTATTAATGAAATTGGTAATTGATCGTGGAGATATAAGCGTATTTAAATACTATAAAATCGATAAATATCTATATGATCTTATAATTAACCATGAGGTATGGTTCTCTGATCCTACGCATTTTAATGATCCCTTTGACACCAATTTGAGGGTGAAAGAATTCAATTCAATAGAAGACTTTTGTGAGAAAAACCCGAGATTGATTGAAGATGAAGAGGTAAGTAAGAAATTAAGTGAATTATCTGTTAGCCCAAGTAAAATCAGCCGTTTTCTTAAAAATATGACAAAAATTGAATCCGAGACAGCGTCAAGTTTTGGAGTGTCTTGTTTTAGTTATAACAATGATGAAGTATTGATGTGGTCACATTATTCAAATAATCATCAAGGTGTATGTATTAGGTTTGAATCCAAATATGATGAAGAATTTTTTAGATTGATTTTGGATGTAAATTATACTCATAAATACCCTGAAATAAACAATGAGGATGATTTAATGACAAAGCTGTCAAAAGTATTAAGCTACAAACACACTAATTGGAGCTATGAAGAAGAAATTAGGGTAATAAAGATGGATGGGCCTGGATTAAAGAAGGTGAAATTAGGAGCAATAGTCGAAATAATTTTTGGGTGTAAGTGTAATAAAGAGGATAAAAAAAGTATAATAAAGTTAATTTCTAGACTTGGCTACACTCATGTTAAATTTTCTCAGACAATAATGAAAGAAAAAGAGTTTGGCCTTGAAGTTGTACCAATGAAGATTAGTTATGAGAATGATATTAAATTAAATATTGATAGCGAAAACATGGAGATGATTGATAAGCGTATGATGGCAATGATCAAAGAAGATACTCACGATATAATGAACATGGTCTTTAAAAAATCTATAGGTCCACTTTATGAGGAATTATACTGGGATGCTGTTAATTTCATCCTTTCATTAAAGGAGCAGCATGAACGAGAAGGTTTTTTAAATAAGCATATGCCGAGAAACAAAAGCGCTATTTTGAATTCTGTTCAATTAATAGAGCAAGATTCTTCTTCGCAAGAAGAAGAATAAGGCTCCCACTAATAATGGCTCAGCGTAAGTTTTCTGCGCGGAACACATTATTTGGGACACCCGGTAGTATTGCATAAAGTGTGT